>CAZHOC010000929.1:0-3229 GCA_964534295.1 uncultured Bacteroidia bacterium
GGTATCGGAGCAGTTTTGATTGATCACGCTGATTGAGAGGTTTCTGAGGGTGATATTAGCCATCAGCAGTTTCTAGATTTGCCGGGACTCCTGCCGGAGAACGCTCAACTCTTTTTTAATGACACTAAAGTCATTCAAGCGCGGCTTTTGGTGCGGCGGGAGACAGGCGCCTTGATAGAGATCCTTTTGCTAAATCCCGTAGAACCTTCTGAGGTACAGCTCGCGATGCAGGTGCAAGGCGAAACGGTCTGGCACTGTATGATCGGTCGTAAAAAGCGTTGGAAGGAGGGAGAGCTCCTCAGCCGAACGTTCTCCGTAGGAGAAAAAGAAGTAAAACTGCAGATCGAACTCATCGATCGAGAAAAAAACTGGGTACGTTTTCGTTGGGATCAGCCCGTCGCTTGGGTAGACCTGGTCGCGACCTTGGGCCAATTGCCCTTACCGCCCTATATCAATCGCGAAGTGCAGGATGCGGATGCCGATCAATACCAGACTGTCTATGCGGAGCACGAAGGTGCCGTGGCCGCTCCTACGGCTGGTTTGCATTTTACAGAGCGCGTACTCTCTGAGCTAGCCCAAAAAGGGATCACCCAACGCTATTTAACTCTACATGTCAGCGCTGGTACTTTCTTACCGGTCAAACATGATGAGGTGGTCGATCATGATATGCATGGCGAGCAATTTATCGTTAGCCGTGAATTGCTGGTGGAGTTGAAGTCTGCTGAGTACAAAAGGGTAGCGGTAGGTACTACCTCTATGCGCGTCTTGGAAAGTCTCTACTGGCTGGGACATGCGTTCACCCAAGCGGGTATCCCCTCCAAACCTATCCCCCTCAATCTAGATAAGCTTTACCCTTATCATTGGAGCTTAGACAGCCTGCCGAGTCTAAGTGAGGCGATGGACCCATTACTGGCCTATATGGATCAGCACGGGATGAGCCATTTGAGAGGCAATACGGAGATATTTATCATGCCGGCTTATCCTTTTCAGGTCTGCGAGGGATTGATCACCAATTATCATATGCCGGAAACCACTTTGGTGCTATTGGTGGCTGCTTTTGTGGGAGAGGATTGGCGAAAGATTTATGAGGCTGCTTTGCAGAACGATTATCGCTTTTTGAGTTATGGAGATTCCAGTCTCTTATGGCGAGCTTAGTTTGTTTTTAGGGATGACTTTATAGACCTTTGCCGCATGGTACTGCTTGACGGAAAAAAACTCTCCCAAGAGATCAAAGATGAGATCAAAGTGGATGTGGATCGTATTACTAATTCTGGTAAACGTCCCCCTCATTTGGTAGCGATTTTGGTCGGTAATAATGCGGCTTCAAAAGTCTATGTGCGCAACAAAATGGCTTCCTGCGATTATGTAGGCTTTAGTTCTTCCTTGGTGCGTCTGCCTTCGGCGATTACCCAAGAGGAGCTGCTCAAAAAGGTAGAAGAGTACAACGATAATCCTGACATTGATGGGATCATCGTGCAGATGCCTTTGCCCGATCATATTACCCCTCAGGAGGTTACACAGCGCATTTTGCCTTCCAAGGATGTCGATGGCTTCCACCCCGTCAATGTAGGTCTCATGACACTCAACTTTCCGTGTTTGATGCCGGCGACTCCTTCTGGCATCCTAGAGCTACTTTCTCGCTATAAAATCCCGACCAAGGGTAAGCATTGTGTGGTAGTGGGACGCAGCCGTATCGTCGGTCGTCCTACCTCAATCATGATGTCTCGTGGTGGGCAGCCAGGCGAAGCTACCGTGACTATTTGCCATAAGTATACTCCTGCCGAGGAGTTGAAGCGCATCGTACCGCAAGCGGACATTATCATCGTGGCCGTAGGCAAGCCTAATCTGATCACGGCCGATATGGTCAAAGAAGGCGCCGTGGTGATAGACGTGGGGATCAACCGTATCCCAGACGCGAGCCGTAAATCAGGTAGTCGTTTGGTTGGAGATGTTGATTTTGAAAATGTCTCTCAAAAAGCCAGCTTTATCACTCCCGTACCGGGTGGCGTTGGTCCAATGACGGTTGCGATCCTGCTACGCAATACACTGGAAGCCTATCGCACTAGCCACTATGATGGCATTGTAGCAGGCTAATAAAAAAGGCGGCTCGAAAGCCGCCTCCATTAAAATTTATCAAGACACTTACTATCCCTGCGCTTTGATCGCGTCGCGGATCTCAGTAAGTAGTACTTCTTCTGCAGAAGGTGCTGGCGGCGCTGCTGGAGCTGCTTCTTCCTTCTTCTTAAGGTTGTTCATGCCTTTGACCACGAAGAATAAGGCAAGCGCTACCAATAAGAAAGAAATGATTTGGTTGACAAAGTTACCGTAAGCTAAAGCGACTCCACCGGCTTCGCGGAAAGCGGCTAAACCTGCATTAGCGGGCTCAGAAGCAGCTTCTTTGATGACAACATACATATTGCTGAAATCAGGTGTACCGAAGATGCTGGAGATTAGCGGCGTCAAAATGTCAGCCACTAAGGAAGAAATCACGGTGCCAAATGCCGCACCAATGATGATACCTACTGCCATGTCGAGCATATTGCCCTTCATCGCAAATTCTTTGAATTCCTTAAGCATAGTGTGATTATTGAAGGTTTAACTAATGTTTGTATAGCGTAATTTATATAATTTCAAAATATATACAAGTTGAAGACGGCTAGCTGAAAGGGAGGTCACTTTTTTTGTGAGGGCAAAAAAAAATTGTTATTTCAGCTATACCGAAACCTCCAATACTCATAATTCATGAAGCAATATCTTACTGAATTTATCGGCACTTTTTTTTGGGTCTTGGTCTTGGGCTTGTCCATTAGTGCCGAATATCCTCATTTAACGGCGATTGCATTGGGAGCGACGGTGATGGGATTGATCTATATGGGCCAGCCCATTTCGGGGGCGCATTACAATCCGGCGATTACTTTGGCAGTAGCTGTGAGAGGTGGTTTTGCTTGGAAAGAGGCTGGATTTTATGTGTTGGCGCAACTTTTGGCGGCCTTCGGAGCGGTGGCCTTGGTGCAAATTCTCGTGCAAGACGATAGCTTTAGCTATATCCTTGGACAAGCCGGCAGTGCCTCTACCATCCAAGCCCTATTGGTGGAGACCTTCCTGACTTTCTTACTGGCGCTGGTCTATCTCAACGTTTGTACGGGTAAGGAAGCCATTGGTAACTCTTATTTTGGGCTCGCCGTCGGCGGAACGCTAGCAGGAATATTTTATGTGGGGCATCATATTT
>CAZHOC010000930.1:0-3229 GCA_964534295.1 uncultured Bacteroidia bacterium
ACTTGTTATTGAATTATTTGCCTAAATATATAATCATTTTATCTACCCTCCTTTTCTTTTGTTCTTTTGGATTTGGGCAGGTATCACTTATAGATAGTATTAACCAGAAGTCATATCAACGATATCGACAAAACGCATCTGACGCCAAAGCAATGGCTTATCATGCTCTTGCGCTTTCAAAAAAACAAGACTTGATACCCCAGATGGTAGATAGTTACATTAATTTAAGTAGATGTTTTAGGATTCAAAGTGAGTGGGACTCTGCTTATTTAGTATTGGATGAAGCTTTAAAACTAGGGGAAGAAAGCCAATACATTTTGGGGCTCATGAATGCCACGAATAATATGGGTTTCTGCCTCATGCTTAATGGGAAAAATCAAAGGGCGGATAGCTTATTCAAGCTTTCTCTTGGTTATGCAGATGATATAGGCAATTATAAAGGTAAAGCAAACGCCTTTACCAATTTGTTTATTATTGCGGAAGATGAGCAAAGGTTTGATTCCGCATTTTTATTCCTTAACCATGCCTTGGAGGCTTATAAAGCAGCTAAGGATAGCAGCGGAATTGCCCGATCTTATAAGAATAAGGCCTTTTTGTTTTATAGTCGAACTCAAAATGATTCTGCTATTTACTATAATTTTAAGGCTTTGAGGATACAGGAAAGGCAAAATTTATTATATGGTCAAGCAGGTACACGCAATCAAATTGGAGATCTGTACACTGAAAAAGGACAATATGATGATGCTTTGATACAATATAAAGAGGCCGAACGTTTGCAAGAAGAAATTGGCGATGTGGTCGGGCTTGCCACGACTTACAGTTATATCGGCTTTACCTTGAATGAGTTGGGAAAGTACAAGGAAGTGTTGCCATATTATGAGAAAAGCCTTGAATATTCCAAAAAGACGGAGGACCCAACATTAATCGGCAGCTCTTTGGTGGATATTGCAAATTGGTACAGTGAAAATCAGAATCAATTTGAAAAAGCAAAATCAATCTTTGAAGAATCAGTCTCCTTTCTTGAAGAAGCAGACTCCGATGTACTAACTGCAGCCTACGATGGATTAGGGAAGCTGGCCCTTAAGCAAGATCAACTTTCCGAAGCCAAAAAATGGTTTGAAAAAGAACTAAATACTGCTGAGGAATACGAGGATTTGACTGGACAGATTTACGGTGCAAAGAATCTAAGCGAAATTTACGAACGACAAGGAAATTCCTCCCAAGCTTTACGATACCTCAAGCAATACCAAACGCTTAACGATTCCCTCGTCAATCTCGAATCCATTGAGACGATCAATCAACTCAATATTGAGTACGAAACTGAGAAAAAAGAAAAGGAAAACCTTATCCTACAAAATGATCTGACCCAATCAAAGTTAGATACGGCCGAACAGGAAGCACTCCGTAATCTGATCCTCGGTATCGCCGCTATTGCCTTATTAATCGGCCTAGGAGGCTTTTTATGGTATCGCTATCGTCAGCGGATACGCCTCAAAGAGCAAGAAATGGAGCTCGAAGAAGAGCGCCTGCGTAAAGAGCAAAGACGTAAAGAAGCGGAAAAACTCCGCGAGCTAGACGCCATGAAAACGCGCTTCTTTACCAATATTTCTCATGAGTTTCGCACGCCGCTCACTTTAATCCTAGGGCAAAATGAACAAGTCCAATCTTCCCTGGAGGACCCTGTATTGAAAAACCGCCTCGAGATGGTCGGACGCAATGGACATCGCCTGTTAGATCTCGTCAACCAAGTTCTTGACGTTGCCAAAATTGAGGCCGGGGGCATGGAACTCAATCTTGGTCGCCTAGATGCTCTGCCTTTTCTCAAACATATTCTATACTCCTTTGAGTTCATGGCCGAGGAAAAGAAAATCAATCTTCTCTTTGAAAGTGATCTCACCCAGCTGGATACTGCCTTTGACAGCAAAAAAATGGAAAGGGTAATTTTCAATCTTCTTTCCAACGCCATGAAGTTCACGCCTGCCGAAGGCAGCATCAAGATGAGCGTTCGCCGACAGGCTGACGACCTGAAAATCAGTATCGCTGACTCAGGCGTAGGGATCAAAGCTAGTCAGCTACCACATATCTTCGACCGTTTCTACCAAGCGGATAGCAGCGAGAGTCAAGCACAACCCGGTACTGGCATAGGACTGTCTCTAGTCAAAGAGCTGGTTGAATTACATCAAGGCCATATCCAGGTAGAAAGTGAACTAGGGCAAGGTACTCGTTTTCATATCAGCCTTCCTATCCCTGAGGATCTAGAAGCTATTAGTGAAGCCGAGGCTGAAAGCCAACTCAATCCCGCCGCCTTACCGAGTAAAACGATTGCCAATGCTGAAACCTCAGTTGTTGAGCAGGCGGAAGCCGAGCAAATCCTTCTGATCGAAGACAATCCTGATATCCGAGCCTTTGTTAAGGAACAGATCATCAGTTTTGGCTATAAAGTCCATGAAGCTGAAAACGGTCGGATTGGTTTAGAAGCTGCCAAGGAACACATCCCTGATCTCATCATCTCTGATATCATGATGCCAGAATTAGATGGTTATGGTGTAGCCAAGGGCATGAAGGAGGATGAGCGAACGAGCCATATCCCTCTGATTCTTCTTACCTCCAAAGCATCCGAAGAAAGCAAAATCCAAGGCCTCGAATTAGGGATAGATGATTATTTGCTTAAGCCCTTCAATTCCAGGGAATTAGAGGTGCGAATCTCCAATCTGATAGAACAGCGTAAGCGCCTGCGAGAACGCTTTAGCACCGCGACCGTTATCCGTCCTAATGAGGTCAGCGCGGTACCAATAGAGCAAACTTTCATAAAGAAAGTGTTGGAAATCATTGAGGACAATCTCACCAATGAGCAGTTTAGCGTGGAGGTCCTTAGTGAGGAAGTGGGGATGAGCGTCAACAATCTTAACCGTAAACTCAAAGCATTGATCGATCAAACGGCCGGTAAATTGATTCGTTCTATGCGCCTGCAACGTGCCGCCGATCTTCTCAAACAAAAGGCCGTCAATATCTCCGACATTGCTTACGATATGGGCTTCTCTAGCCCTAACCACTTCACTCGTAGCTTCAAAAAGCAGTTTGGAGTCTCGCCATCTGAGTATCAGAGTCAGTCGGTTTAGGTTTAATCCCGAAAGCTTTCGGGACGCGGAACGCTTAATTCGGATGCGACAGGCATGGGCTTACTTACTGCATAATCATTTCGAGCGAGCGCAGCGACGAGAAATCTCCT
>CAZHOC010000931.1:0-1699 GCA_964534295.1 uncultured Bacteroidia bacterium
CTTCAGTGTCTGTTGGACCGTAAAGAAACTGACGGTACTCGTTGTTAGAAACCTCGGTTTCATCCATAAAGTAGGCACTGATGGTAATCTGACGATTATGAGCGATCTGAGAGTAAGGTACGTCTTGATCGTTCTGACCCATGTGAAAGCTACCTGGGGGGATGTAAACCATACCTAGTGGCTGGTACTGATCCCATTCGGGACGATCCATTACGCCAGTAAGCTCACCATGATGTCCTGTTCCAGAGCCTCCAAACAAGCCACAGCCAGTGACGAAGAATGCCAGGACGGCAAGCATTAGAAATACATTTTTCATATCTGCGCTAAATTTCAATAAGTATGGATTTCAGTAGAATACGATTTGCAATGCTTCAAATGGAAAAATTGATATTCAATTGCCGCTTCGAATTAATCCATTTGCTAATTATTACGCTATTTTAAAAAGATTATTGAATACTTTAAAAGTAATTCCCCACATTTTTTAACACCTGATTGGAGTCATACCCTAATTAGGGTAATAATATTCCTCCTCCAGTATCATTATCCTTCTTAACGCCGTCACTTGCGCCTGAGCGCCCTAAGCCTCCACGTAGAGAATAAGTAAGAATAATCTCATGCGAGCTAAGATCCTGACTTGCATTGAGTGGACTCAAGGTATAGTCAAAAGAATATCCCAAAAACATACGATCGTTAACATCAAAACCCAATATCGCAGAGAAGGAATCATTGAATCCGCGATAGGATAGACCGCCAGTCAGTACTTTATAGTCAGCAAATACGCTAACATCGAACTGAGGAGGGAAGGTTCCCTCGGTGCGGGCAAAGACCATCGGTGTGATAGAAAATATATCTTCACTTCCATCTGCCGACTGGGTGATAGGGATTTTATAGCCAGCCATTACGTAAAAAGAACGAGGGACTGTGGTAGTAGTACCTACATCTTGTAAAAACAATCCTTCAACTGAAGGTTCTAGTAGGTCCTGACCGCTAAGTCCAATAGTTAAACGATCATTAAGTCCAGAAAAGTATATTCCTGCACCTAAATTTGGGATAAAAGATGTTGCGGAATAAAAACCCATTCCTACCAATGGATCAGGCACTCCGTCTGGAGTAACAAAATCGCCATTGATTGCCTTTTGTAATATCCCACCATTTACCCCTATGCTGAGTTTATTACCTAGTCCAAATTCGAACTGATAAGAATAAGCAACATTCAGGCCAGTTGTTGAGATAGGTCCCAGCTGGTCTCCGATTAAATAAGCACCTAAGCCCATGTTATTACCAACTCCGGCATCGGCAGTGATAGCGGAAGTTCTGGGAGCACCATCTATACCCACCCATTGGAGCCTGCCTAAAAAAGCAAGTTTAAGCCCCTGGTCTTCGCCTTGTGTCATCCCAGCAGCTGCGGGATTGTAAAGGACGGGAGTATAACGATACATGGTGTTTTGAATGTACACCTGAGCCGACACAGACAAGCTGAACGTCAAAAACAGTAGCAATAAGGCGAAGTTCTTCATTGATATGGTAGATAAAAAAATCGCGAATCTAAATATCCGGTTTTTAGTCATATTTACCAAATAGACACTTTTGTTGCATGGACTCCCCCCTATAATGAAAAATTAATAAAAGGTTACACCATTTCTTGTCCAATGGATTTCATATAATGCTCAATAGCCGCCGTCATAGAAGGCAGATTAGT
>CAZHOC010000931.1:1709-3229 GCA_964534295.1 uncultured Bacteroidia bacterium
AGGCTTAGGAGCCTCTACATCCAAGCGTAAATTATGCTTGAGTGCTTCTTGAGCGGTTTTTGAACCAAATACGGCTATACGGGTATCATTTTGCTTGAAATCAGGAAAATTGTGGAACAATGATTCGATTCCCAAAGGTGAGAAAAAGCAAATCATGTCATAAAAAATATTTTCCAAGTCTGACAAATCGCTGTAAACCGTACGGTAGATTACCGTTTCGGTAACGTCGATGCCTTTTTCACGCATGAAGTCTGGCAAATCGCGACGGTGTCCTTCGATACATGGAAACAAATATTTTTCTCCTTTATGCTTTTTGATAAATGGTACAAGGTCCATGGCAGTCCTTTGTCCTACACTCAGCTTACGCTTGCGGATGACAATGTACTTTTGGAGATATTTTGATGTAGCCTCGGTCACACAGAAGTAGCGAGTTTCTGGCGGCATTTCGATTCGCATCTCATTGATTACTCTAAAGAAATGGTCAACCGCTACTTTACTGGTAAATACTACAGCAGTAAAATCTAAAGGATTTAAGCCCTGCTTTCGGAATTCGTTAAGGGAAACACCCTCAACTTGGATAAACTTACGAAATGCTATGTCTAAGCCCCAACGATCTCCCATTACGAAATAGGGTGAATTTTTGTCGGATGGCTCAGGCTGTGAGACGAGTATACTTTTTACGTGTTTGGGTGTACCTTCCACTATGATATATTGATTATCTCTTCTTGAAAAATTTCTAAGTAATGCATCCCTTTTTAAACAGGACCTTGTGCTTGTTTTATACTTTGGAGTTTGTCGGCTAAGCTTTGAGCACACACTTGAGGCTTTATTTCAGATATACTTACTTCTGTTTGTAGCATTTCTTGATTATATGGATCAATCCAACCTCCTCGCATACTGATACTGTCCCCGATCACACTGGCAACCCCAAATAAATAAGGTCTTAGCGATTGAGGTACAAGCTCGGCAAATTGCTTTTCGCAAGCCCAAGCAATCTCCTCTGTCCTGCGATGCATAGCATTGCGAAGCTGCGTTCCCCAAAGGGTATTCTCACCTCCAAAAGCTAGACTAAGGCCTCGACCTAATGCAGGGGGAAATGTATGAGGGTTTCCCCTTTGGGTAACGTAAGCGTTCATTCCTAAGCGATCCACCGTAGCTTGCGGCAACATCATCCCGTCTAGAGGGTCAGATGCTAAGAGTGCAAGAGGGTCTACAATTTCGTCTTTTATCAAAACTGGATCGATATGTCCAAAATAACGCTTAAGTAATGCTTCATGCAGGGAGGTCAAAACGCCTATCTTCCATCTGCCAGCAAAGTTCTCCAATTGGACACTTTTGTCCTTGGCCACGATCACCTCACGTAGGGAAGCCCTACGAGATACAAACAATGGGGGAGCATACCTCTTATATAGATGAGAGTTTGCCTTCACCACAAAGAGCTCAATTTTTTTTTGCTCTAACGCTTTCCAAGGTCTCCACCACTGTGTTACCACCGCGCCGGAACTCAACGTAGAGCACCT
>CAZHOC010000932.1:0-3228 GCA_964534295.1 uncultured Bacteroidia bacterium
AGGGTAGCGATTTTAAAGGGAGATGATATCCGACTTGAACCTGACTTAATTGGTGAAATTGATTATCGTCGCATGCCCTACGAGCGTTATCCGTTGCCAAGAGCTTCCCGGGCTTTTGAGTCGGTAGAGTTTAAAGACGAGCTTAGAAAGGCAGACTACAGTACCCTCGACGGTATTACTAACTACATTCTTTTAATTAGGATTGGTAACGACGAGAATCCGGTACAGCGCCAAGAAACCCTTGACAGGGCATCAGAACTTTTTGATACTGTTTCTAAGTCATACCAGATTGTATGGAACCATACCTTAGATATTCAAAAGATAACCTCCCCTGAAATCGGTGAGATTCTTGGTCAGGATAAATATCGCCAGGTGAACGGTGATATTACTGCTGGTATTGGGGTTATCAGGGCTCTTATAGACGGTCTAGGTGACGGTAACAACGCAGCTACAGAACTAGCTGTTAAATCAATTATCGAAGAGATTAACTACGCTCGTCGACAAGTTACTCGTTGGATCTACTCTGAGTATAGAGAGGTAGCAAAAGTGCTTGGGTTTGATCGCATTCCCCGTGTTCGTTTCGACGACATGGCACTTCGCGATGAAATTCAAATGATGAGTATGGTCCAAGGTATGATTGATCGCCGCATCATTTCTTACCATACGGGCCAAAAGAAGTTAGGATTCGATCCAGATTTCGAAGTCTCTCAAATGGAAAAAGAAAAAGAATTGGTGCAGGACGGTACTCTTGGTATTATAGGTTCACCATTCCAGCAGTCACGTGGCGGGGGTAACGTTCAAACGGAGCAGAGAACTCCTAGAGGTACCCCTTCTGAAGGAAGACCCCGCGGTCGGCCAGCTCGTACTCCGCAATCAGACCCTTCTAGTGGAGATAGTTCAAATCAAGACTCTGCTGCTGTAATAGAAACGGCTGACATGTTAGCTAAAATGAGTTTAGAAGAATTGGAAAAGCTTGTTGAGTTAAAAAGGGAAGCTGCGGCTAAAGATAAACCCAAACCGAAGCGCCGTAAACGTGCTCCTAAGAAATAACTATGACCTGTCAACCAGATTGCATAGAGCAAGAAATTTCAAAACTAGTAGAGATACTTGAAAGAAATTGTAAGCGCTTTCAGGTAAAGACTGAATCAGAACCCCCTACCGCAGAAAGAGTTGTTGAGGCGGAGAACAGCGAGGCCAATTGTGACGTCAGAAAAGCTTCACAAAGTTAAAGTTTCAGCACCTCTGAACGCAGAGGTTGCTTCTGCAATCGATATAGCTGAGGCTCTTTCTCTGCCTTCAGAAGAGTCTCGCCAGCCAGATTTGCAATATTTTACTGCTATTTTTGTTTCTTCAGGCATGAATAAAAATGGAGCTGTTTTCTTAGGCTCCGAGCTTATGAAGGCCCGCGATACCATCTCTGATAAGGCAGTTGATATCGAGCACGAAGAGCGCTCTGTTATTGGGCAGATTACCGGCAGTGCTTTTATGACTCGTGACCGCAGGGTTATTGATGCTGAAACTGCTTCTTCTACAATGAGTATCGAGGAGCAGGATCAGCTTGAGATGGATATTGGTATCAGTGCCATAATCCACAAGAATAGATTTCCAATGATTTCAGAAGAGATCATGAACGGCGAGTGGATGGTTTCCATGGAAGCTTTCTATCGCGATTTTGATATTAAAGTTGGTGAGCGGATTATTCCTAAGGAAGAGGCCGAAAAAGCTGGCTTTGACAAAATGGTTGGTAGCGTAGTTCGGTTAAAGGACGGTGAAAAGGAACTTGGGTTCCACCTTGTCGGTAGAGTTCTCAGGGATATTCTTTTTGCTGGTGTTGGCATTGTTAAAAATCCTGCAAATCCTCGTTCCATTATAATGGAAGCGGCAGCGATTGATGAGTACGCCAACCAAACAGCTAAAGATCAGGATGAAGTCCAAGTTATGGATTTAGCTACTTTGTCTTACAGCCAAGCTTCTGAAGGAGAGCAAGTTAATCCAGAGGAAACGGCTAAGTTTATTAAGGAAGCTGTCCAAGAGGCAGTAGAGGCCGCTTTTGAAACTAGAGATGCTAAGCACAAAGAAGCTGCCCAAGACCTTCAGCACAAGACTCCCGGGACATGTGTAAACTACAAGCGTTATGTCCACGAGTATCCTGCTCCAACTATCGAAGAGCCTGCTGAAGACTTAACACAAATACCATTACTTAACCCGCCAGGTCCTGGCGGTGTTGAGTACCCCGGCGCCGTAGTTACGGCAGAGCATTGGTGTAATTTGTTTGATTTAGAATGTTCTGCTCGTCCCGGCGACGCCACTCTTCCCGAGTGCTGGAGAAATGTTTTTGCTCGTACCACTAGAGAAGAGATAGACAGTCATGAAGAAGTTTTAAGGCGTAGAAGGGTACAAGAGGGTCTAGTATCTCTTCAAGCCATAATAGATGACGCAAGAAAGTTTAAGCAGTAAAGCAGCGTCGAGGTTACGTTGCGAGAGGCGTAGGTTTGGTTAGGTTTTGTCGGAAGAGGCGCCGACGTTATAGCCTACTGGGAAGTAAAAAAGATTTAAACGGCAATAGGTTAGGATTTCTAGCAACAACAGGACCCAACACTTTTAACGGAGGCATTTAATGTCAAGAGATCATTACAAAGGCATTCCTAAGAAGCGTATCGCCCTCCTCAACAGTGATGGGGACCTTGAGGCGTTGGAAAAGGGTGGAGACGCGAAGGTACTTAAAGGCACCGCTACCCTTACTGCGGGCACCGTGACGGTCAACGACGATCGTTTCGTAGACGGTGCTTCTGCTCAACTCTCAGGAAAACATCCCTATCCTGTTACCGAAGGTCTAAACTGGGACGTAGGCGATGGTTATCTTACCATCTCTGGCTCCGCCGCTGGTACTTTCACCATCGCGTGGGAAGTTAGCCTGCCCTAACGGATAATTAAGGAGAAACTAACATGAACGCAACCACGAACGAAGAAAAGTTCAAGGGTGGCATTCGCGAAGCCGTTCGTGAAGCTCTCGCCGAGAAGGAAGAGGCCGACCGCCTTGATAAGGTGGAAGAGCTGCTTAACACGGCCGAGTCGACCATCAAAGAGCTTTCTGCTACTGTGACCGAGAAAGAGGAGGCTCTTGCCGCTTCCGCTGCTGATTCCGAGACCCTTAAGGGTAAGGTTCAGGAGCTTGAGGCCAAGGTTTCCGAGCTTAATGAAAAACTTGCCGAGGCTGAGGAGTCTAAG
>CAZHOC010000933.1:0-3225 GCA_964534295.1 uncultured Bacteroidia bacterium
GATGATATTAAGAAACTCAAAGAGCTAGAATCGGCAGGCATCATTGGCGCGATTGACAATAACAAAGGCATAAAAGGAGTAGCCGCAGGCGCTACCATCGTCTCTGTTAAGGTTTTGGACCAAACCGGTGATGGCACCTTTAGTGATTGTGCCATTGGGGTACTTTATGCCGCCGCGGTAGGCCTTCCCGGCGATGTCCTCAATATGAGTTTAAGTGGGTCTGGTTATTACTTCACCCTCGATTGGAACCTCCGATATGTAGTTCAACCCTCAGGGCTTTTTACGGCAATCGCCGCTGGCAATAAGGATAATCACGCCAAGGACTATATGCCCGCTCGCGTCAACGGCAGCAAAATATTTACCATCTCTAATCACGATAGCAACAACAATATCACGGCTACTTCAAATTATGGCAACGGTCCAGTAGATTATGCTGCTCCAGGTCAGAACATCCTCTCTTGCGACCTAAATAATACCTATAGCACTCGTAGTGGAACCTCAATGTCTGCTCCACATGTTGCCGGAATCCTCCTACTTAACAATGGCGTTGTCCGTAGCCGGGGCAAGGTCAATAGCGATAAGGATAGCAATAAAGACACCATGGCTTCGCTGAATTAGTAGTCGAAGAATCAAGTAAGCACTTCCTGCAGACTATATGCCTCTACCCTTATCTGCAGGAAGTGCTTCACCATTTTATCGACACTAAGCGCATCAATCACCTGCTTCCAAGCTACCCAATCTACCGGCAGGTCTTTCCCTTTTCTTTCTGCTTGCCTGAGCCGCTTCTGCCAAATCTCAAAAAAATGTCCTATCATCTCCTTCGCAAAAAAAGGCGCTGGGGGTGAGTGGGTTAAGCGTTCGGCGAAGCCGGCCAAATCCACCGACTCGCCCCTAAAGTAAGCTCCAAGAATATTATCCATCTCTTCTAGTGGACTAGCACTGCGCAGAATGCTCATCTCTGCCAAAGGATTGACTTTGCTCAGATACTCAAAAGGGGGTTCCTGACCAAGAGGAACCTTATCCTCCCAAAGCTCGGGAGCGGGCTGCTCCGCCAATATCGCCATACCCAAAGCAATGATATGCTTACAAGCCCCCTCTCCACCGTAGGGACAAGTACATCTACCCGACAAGGGATTAGTCCATAAATAAGCCACATAACGGCTGCTACCCGCCACTTCTGCCCGGTAACGATCCCCTTGCTTCACAATTTTACTGATACGATTGTGAAAAAAGTACTCTTGACCTCTCTCTACAGTAAGGGGCGCCGCTAAACTTAAAAGTGCCTTGGCATCGATACTTGTCATGCCGAAAACTAGGCATTTATAAGGAATGCCCATAAATAATCGTTAATCCTCATAAACCTAATTCCATGAAAAGCGCCGTATTACTTCTGACAGGCTTATTTCTCCTGTTTCAGCTCAACCAACCCCAGACAAATCAGCCTACATCCGAAGAGGATCCTATTGCCGATACTACCGATATCACCGATTGGCTAAAGGAGCAATACCAACAACTCCCTGCCCCCAAAAAAGATTTTCGCCCTGGCCATGTTTCCATGCGCCAGATTGTTGACATGAGCCTCGACCGTGTAGATGGTTTCGCCCTTCAGCTCCCTCATCGGGGGATGACGCCTAGCCCGACCATTTATAATGATTTGTTGCTAGTAAGCGGCGGTTTTGGGAGTAAGGAGTATTATGCCTTCGACGCCAAAACCGGAAAAATGAAATGGGGCATGGACCTAGACGATGATGGCCCTACTTCCGCCGCCGTGGTAGACGATATTGCTGTCTTCAATACTGAGTCTTGTACCATTTTCGCGGTGCAGGCAAGTAGCGGGAAGTTGCTTTGGTCTTATTGGTTGGGCGACCCCTTGATGTCTACTCCCGCCATTGGCAATGGCTTGGTTTACACTGCCTATCCGGCTTTGGGTTTGGCAAGTGGTGGTGGCTATTCGCCGAACGCTGCTCCCAACCATATTAACCAACTACCCATCCAACAAAATCAGAACTTCAAGCAGCCCTCGAATGCTAATCAAACACCATCCACAAATGCAGAGACTGCCAAATGGCGCCCTACTCATGTCTTGATTGCCATAGACCTAAAGACGGGAGAGATCAAATGGCAGCGTTGGCTAGACGGGGATATTCTCTCTGCTCCTGTAGTGGAAGGCAATGAACTACACCTCAGCAGTTTTTCCGGAACGATCTATCAGTTTGACGCAATCACAGGTGAGCTCGCTTCGGCCCAGATGAGTCAAGCCACCTCTGCTCCTAGTATTGTAGGCAAGAATGTTTTTGTGAGTAGACGCTCCGACAAAGGCAATAAGATCGGCGAAAGCATCAGCATGTTGGAACGCGGTAGTGGTGCCATCCAAATGGAGCAATATCAAAAGGCAGCCCCCTATCTAGATCAGCAGGTCCAGACTCGATCGGCCCTCAAACAAGAAGCGATGGATTATGACGCGGGCAATGGCTTTGGGGCAGGCGCACCGGCCAATTCCGGTTGGAAATCTGCCGCAGGCAATATCGGTCAATCAAATGTATCCTCTCTTCAAGCCTTTACCGGATCGCGGGTCCTACATTACGAGGATCGTAATTATAGCTTAATGGGAGACGAACTAGTTTGTACCAATCCCAAAAACGGCAAAATCAACTGGCAGATGAAAATCGATGGGGATCTCCAGCAATCTGGCGGATTTTTGGGCACTGCTCCTATCCGTGCTGGCAAACACATCATCGTGGCAACCCTAGGGGGCGAAGTTATCGTCATGGACGCCCAAAAAGGCAAAGAGACCAAGCGCTTTAGTATTGGGGAACCGATTCGTTATGCACCGGTCGTTGATCAGGGACGAATCTATGTGAGCAGCATGCGTGGCAAGGTATTTTGCTTGGAGACCGAAGATCCCAGTATCAGTGGTTGGCCTACGCTTTCGGCCAATGCAGCTCGTACCAATAAAGTGATTCAGTAGTTTTTTTACCGCTGCGCGGAACGCTTATCCCTCAAATAAGGAATTAATCTGCAATTTGATTGCCGTGGGGCCGCAAAATTTTGCGGCCCATACATTATAAAATCCCTGATTTAAGCGTTCTGCGAAGCAGTAAAGCCACTATGCCTGTCCTAATTGTAGACGCTGGCCATCAAAAAGAGATAGATATAAGCAGCGATTATTACTGATGATGGTTTGGCCAATCATGGATGCCTCTTGAATGTCGTAGACATGCAGCC
>CAZHOC010000934.1:0-3222 GCA_964534295.1 uncultured Bacteroidia bacterium
TGCAAAAATGCAGCTACCCCACCTCCGCCTCCTGAACCAAAAGTTATTAGTACGCTGCCTGCGACTCCTTTGCCTTTAACGGATCTATCTGCCTTTGAATCTCCTACTGTCAATTGGATGATAGTTGGAAAGGCTGGCGCTCCTTGGGACCAAAAGGTAGAAGCGTTCAGCACAGCTGAAGGAACTGGCCTACTCGTAAACCATCCTACTGAGGAAGCCGGAGGAGCTCTGCGCACGCAAATGGAGCATGGAGATTTAGATTTGAGTTTTGAATTCATGATGCCCAAAGGCTCCAATTCCGGGGTATATCTGCAGGGACGGTATGAAATTCAATTGTTGGATAGCTGGGGTAAGACGGAAGTTAGCTTCGGCGATTGTGGAGGCATTTACCAAAGATGGGACGATACGAAAGCAGAGGGAGAAAAAGGCTTTGAAGGTACAGCGCCAGCTGTGAATGCTTCCAAAGCTCCCGGCCTATGGCAGAAAATGCATATTCGCTTCCAGGCTCCAGTTTTTAACGCCAATGGCGAGAAGATTGAAAATGCACGGGTGCTTTCTGTAATACACAATGGAAAGCAAATCCATCGCGATATTGAATTGAGTGGACCAACCCGAGGCAGTTTCTTTGAGCAGGAAGGCGCCTCTGGACCAATAATTATCCAAGGAGATCATGGACCAGTTGCCTTCAGGAATATCTCTTATAAGCTCTTTAAAGCTCATGAGACGAGCTTAGATAGCCTGCATTACGCCTATTATGAAATAGAATCCAATAAAGGCACCGAAGATTATATCAAAGACTTTGAGCTAGCGAGTTTAGAGCCAGTTTCCCAAGGGGCGATTGACAGTATTTCCCGTCATCAAGCCGAGAGGCGCGATAATTTCATCTTGCGCTATACTGGTAAACTAAACGTTCCCGAGGAGGGTGAATACCTATTCAAAACCCAAGTCGGAGGAGGTATGTCGCTTAGCATTGATGGAGAGGAGTTAATATTAGCCGATGGCGAACGCGCATTTAACGAGCCTCCGGCTTATGGCCTTAAAAAGCTTACCGCTGGCGCTCATACTTTTGAGCTCACTTATCTACAAAATCATCGCTTTTGGCGCAATGGGCTTGGGCTTTGGGTAGAGGGGCCCGGTATAGACTTTCAGCCCTTACATGCAGCAGGCTGAGTGCCGCCTTATCGTCCTCCTTCCCCAATGTGGGTAGAGATGGATGCGCGTCCCAAGATCATGCGTGGCTTTGTGATGTTTGGGGATGAAAAATTGACCCATACGGCTTCCGTTGGTAGTCCAGCTGGGGTTCATTTCAATTACGATCTTAATCAAAGCAAGTTGCTAAACATTTGGCGTGGACCCTTCTTGGACGTCTCCCCAATGTGGCGTGGCCGTGGCGAAAGTCAGTTAGCTGTTCCTGGTGGTGCTGCCCTGGCCATGAGTGGGAAGCCTAGCTTCATCGTGGCGGATGATATTCCTGCTAGCTGGCCCGATTCTCTTGCCGAAGAGGCTGTGTTCAAGGGCTACGATTTAGATGCTGAGGGCATGCCTACATTTCGATTTGGGATGGCTAGGGGAGAAGTGCTCGACCATTTTAGTATCAATGGGAGTAATCTTAGAAGAGCCATTAGCGCCAAGGATCTCAATCAATTTATCCAAGTACTGCTAGTCGAGGCTAGTGAAATTGAAGCCTTAGAAGATGGTTTGTATGCCGTGGATGATCGCAGCTTTTACCTCAAACTGATTGAGGGTAAGGCCGAACTAAAATCAAGCCCTGAGGGCCAGCGATTGGTCCATAACCTCAGTACGCCCATCACTTATGAACTGATTTGGTAAAAAAAGAAATCATGCAAAGCATTAAATATATACTACTCACTGCCGTCATTTTGCCAGCCTTCGCATGGGCTCAAATGGACGGCTACTACCGCATCGAAAACCTACCCATCCCCAATGATGCCTATCTCGAAGTAGGAGGCATGGCGCTTGATGAAGATGGAACTTTATACGTTTGTTCGCGCCGTGGCGAAGTTTGGCGGGCCGAAAATCCCTATGCGCGCAATGCCGCAGAAGCTAATTTCCAACTGTTTGCAGAGGGATTACACGAGCCCTTGGGCTTAGCCGTGAAGGAGGGGGCCGTTTATATCACCCAAAGAGGGGAATTGACCAAACTTACGGATCGTGATGGTGATGGGCGGGCGGATCGCTATGAGTCTGTTTGTAGCTGGCCCCTTTCAGGGAACTATCATGACTATAGCTATGGCCCTGAATTTCTCCCTAACGGCAATATGTTGCTGACTTTTAATCTCTCTTGGATTGGCCGAGGAGCTAGCTTGGTAAAATGGCGAGGTTGGATGGTTGAAGTAACGCCGGAAGGAGAGATGAAGCCTTATGCCACGGGGATGCGTTCCCCAGCGGGTTATGGTGCAAATGATGATGGCGATATTTTTTATGCTGATAATCAGGGAGACTGGGTAGGTTCAGGAAGAGTTACCCATGTCGAAAAAGGCGATTTTGTAGGCCATCCTGATGGATTGAAATGGGCCAAAGAAGCAGGTTCTCCGGTATCTCTAAGTCCAGAGATGTTTCATGACTCACTTGGTTCCTTGTATGAAGCGGCCGAAAAGATTGAAGGTCTAAAAGCTCCGGCAGTTTGGTTTCCTCATGGGCAAATGGGCATTTCTACCTCAGACATTTTGTTTGACAATACAGGAGGTGATTTCGGTCCTTTTGCGGGACAGTATTTTGTAGGCGACCAAGGCCAAAGCCGGGTGATGCGGATGCAATTGGAAAAAGTAAACGGAGTTTATCAAGGAGCTTGTTATCCTTTTGTGGAGGGCTTTGATTCTGGTGTGCTTCGGATGTTTTATGATAAGAAAGGACAGATGTTTGTCGGGGGTACTAATCGCGGCTGGGCTTCTACTGGCCGTCAACCCTATATGATCCAGCGCCTGGTTTGGACGGGAAAGACGCCCTTTGAAATCAAGGAAATGAAAGCCGAAAAGGATGGCTTCACGCTCGTATTTACTGAGGCTGTCGATAAAGCTAGTGCAGGCGATCCTGCTTCCTATAGCATGCAGGGATTTACCTTTAAATATCATCACAACTATGGTAGTCCACTCGAAAATCTAGATGGTTGTACGATCACTGCTGCTACTGTAGCTGCGGATGGTATGTCAGTAAAGTTGACGGTCGATGGTATGCGTCTCGGATATGTACACGAATTAAAGG
>CAZHOC010000935.1:0-3220 GCA_964534295.1 uncultured Bacteroidia bacterium
GATAGTATCCGTTGGCGTAGCCGTCGAAATATCCATCATAATAACCGTTGCGATATCCATTGTTCCAACCGCGGTTCCAGCCACGATTAAAGCCTCTATTCCAGCCACGGTTATAGTTCCAACGTGAGGACCAACCAAAACCAACATTGTTGAAATTGTAGAAGCCACAAGTGTTATAACCACCGTAATAATAATAGGGTGAGTATCCCCATGGGTTCCAACCTGCAGTATAGACTACGGTGGTGAAACCGCCGCCATACCAGCCTTGGTTGTAGCCATATTCAAATCCAAAGCCGCGATTACGGAATCGCCAAGGATTGTAGTTATAATTCCAACTATCCCAATAAGGAGTACCAATTACATAATAGATATCAGAGGTGAAATAAGGATCATAATAGCTCCAATACACATCGACAGAGCCGACTGAATGAAATCGTCTCAAACGACGAGAGTAGCGAAACTCATCATATCCTTCATCCCAATAGTCATCTCCCCAGTGGTCAAGGCCTTTCAATTCCTTAGTCTCAAAAGTTGAGCTTACTGAATTAGGGGAGAGAATGGCTTTGTTGTATGACAATCCAGCAAAGGCAGGCAAGAAGCCAACACTAAGCAAAACGGTCAAGATCCAGCGGTTTTTCATAATCAGTCTATTGAGTGTAAATCTTTGATTCAATCTGTTTTTCTCTTTGGTTTACCCCAAAAAGCACATTTCCGTTGAGAGATTATAGTACAACTTAGCAGGCGTGTCATGTGCGTCAGAAAGCGTGAAATACTTGCTCGGGGCTGAATTCCTGCTTATCTTCGGAAGCATTTCCAGCGACCGTAAACTAAGTAATAATAATTTGAAGTTCACTGATTTAGACCTGGATCCAGAACTCCTTGACGGTATCCTGGCTATTGGATTTGAAGAAACGACCCCCATTCAGGAACAAGCCATCCCGATCATACAAACTGGTAAAGATTTGATCGCATGTGCCCAAACCGGTACTGGAAAAACGGCGGCTTTTCTTATCCCTACCATAGACCATCTCTTACAATTCAAAGCAGGAAAAACGCGAGCCTTAATTATCGTTCCGACTCGGGAACTAGCCCTGCAAATAGATCAAAACGTTGATGCCCTCTCTTATTTCACTGGCGTAAGCTCGGTACCTGTTTTTGGAGGTAACAATAAACAAAACTGGGATCAACAGATATTTGGGATCAAAAACGGTGCAGACATCCTCATTGCGACCCCAGGTAGACTCTTGATGCACCTCTCTTTAGGCTATGTAGACTTTAACGAATTAGAAGTCATCATCCTTGACGAAGCAGATAAAATGCTCGACATGGGTTTTCATGCTGATATTGTAAACATCATCTCGAGAGCTCCCGAAAAAGCGCAAAAGCTGATGTTTTCGGCGACCATGCCTAAAAAAATCCGAAAGCTCGCTAAAGAGATTTTGTATGAGCCAGATGAAATCAGTTTGAGCTTATCAAAGCCCGCTGCTGGTGTCACTCAGTCTGCCTACATGCTACATGAGGATCAAAAAATCCCCATGATCGAGCACCTCCTCGCTACCGAAGAAGTAGAGAGCATGATCATTTTTGCCTCTAGTAAGCTGAGTGTCGATCGCATCACTAGAAGCTTAAGGAAACTCAAATACCCAGTCGAGGCCATACACTCTGACAAAGACCAAGAAGATCGGCAAGAGACGCTACGTAAGTTCAAAAATCGTCAGTTCAACATTCTTGTCGGTACTGATGTCTTAGCCAGAGGTATTGATATAGATAACCTGAGTCATGTACTCAATTATGATTGCCCGCATGATGCTGAGGACTATGTACACCGAGTAGGGCGAACGGCAAGAGCTAGCTCTACGGGCGCTGCCATCACCTTTATCACCCAGCGCGATGCTTACCGCATGGTGCAGATAGAGGAATTGATCGAGGCTGAGGTTCCTAAACCTACGCCGCCCGAACAGATCGGAGAAACCCCAACTTACAACCCTCGTCGTAGAGGCGGAGGTCGTGGGCGCGGAGGTAAAGGAGGCTATCGAGGCGGTGGCAAGGGTCGCGGAGGCGGAGGCGGTCGTGGTAGAGGCGGCAAGCACCCTCGCGGCAAGCACTCCGGCAATCGCCACGGTGGCAATAATAAAGGTAACCGAAACAATAAAGGCAAAGGTCCTTCTGATTCTCAAAAGCAAGGTCCGAAAGGCGAAGGGCAAAACCGAGCTGAGGGAGAAGCAAAGAAGAAGAGTAGAAATCGTAATCGACGTCGAAAACCCAAAAACCCGAAGGCTAATCAAGAACAGCCCAAATCGGATTAAAGAGCTATCAACTACACACACTTTTTTACACACCACTAATAGGCAGTCCTGGATCTTTCATGGACTGCCTTTGTTGTTGGGAGTCTCGTAATATTTCGAAGTAGATTTACTTGGCTTTTATTTTATGAATTTGAATTTTTGATTCATAAAATATTTACAAGATGCGGGCATATCATTTTTTCACCCTTTTTGCACTATTAACGGTCCACAGCTGGCAAAATGACTATTTGCCAACGCTCCAACTGGCTGAAACAAGCGATGTATCCAATCAATGGGTAACGTTTGAATCCAATTTTAAGAATGGTCAGGTATATCTCCGTTGGCAAACGAAGTTAGATAAACGCCCCAAGGGCTTTGAGATTGAGCGTTCCCGGGACGGTGAAACCTATGAATCAGTAGGTAAGATATCCGGTAGAACAAAAAATAATAGGCAACAATACCGCTTTAGAGATGTCTTCCCATCACCAGGTGATATACATTATCGTTTGAGAATGGTTGACGCCAAAGGAGAATCTAGCTATTCGGAGATAGTAAGGGTCAACAATCCTGCACCTTCGGCAAAAGTCTTCTCGCTGCAAAACTATGAAACGGCCTTTACGGTCTATTTCCCAGCCTATACGGAGGGTAGAACAGCCTTACGACTACTCGATGCCGAAGGGCAAGTAGTGCACCAGGAAGATTTGCCAGAAGGCCTACAAAGCTGGGGATTGCTTTGGGATGATGAGCATACCAGCGATTCCTATCTCTTACAAATTGTACTCAAAGGCAAAACTTACTATCAGCCAATTGAGCGCAAAAACTCATGAGGCAGCTTTTTCAAATTTAAAGACCCTAAACAAATAGTATAAAGAAGGGAAGATCAACAAGGCTCCGCCTATCAATACCCATCCCATGACATTGAGAACCGCATCTGG
>CAZHOC010000936.1:0-3219 GCA_964534295.1 uncultured Bacteroidia bacterium
CGCGATGATATTTAGCTCCTGCGGCAGACTTTGACGCTCTACTAATAGAGAATGATAACGCACGACCTCAATCTGACGAGGCATCTGCGCAAAGAGGGGCGAATCGCCCAAAGCGATGGTAGAATATTGGCCATGCATAGGACGCTCAGCCAAAACAATCTCTCCCCCAAAAAATTCACCTAAAAGCTGATGGCCTAGGCAGACACCCAAAATGGGCATCTGAGGATAAGCCTCTAAAATCTGGCGAGATACGCCGATATCGTTTGTATTGGTAACCGTTCCCGGACCGGGAGAAAGAATAATATTTTGGAAATCGAGCTGTTGAATCGATTGGAGATCCAAAGCATCGTTTTTGATCAGTAAGGGTTGAATCCCACTTAGTTCCCAGATCTTCTGATAGATGATGTAGGTATAGGAATCATAATTGTCAATGATAAGCGTCCTGCTCATGCACGTTGTTTTGGTTTAGCCTTTTGCGAGGCTGAGCGGGAGATATACTACCCATTAAAGTACTCAGACAAAAGTAAAAAGTAGGGAGACGGACTTGAAAACCGATTTTCTTAATACTTGTTACAGTTTGTTCTGCATACTATTTAGACTGATGTTTTTCCTAAAAGTTTCGCAAATGTAAGGGCTGCCCTCCGTATTGCCAACCACTCCCCTATCGATGCAGACTAAGAATAGCTTAAATAATCGTTTAATCCGGTAATTGAGCGCTAATCACAAAGTTTCGTTGGAAGCTTGAATTGAGCGGATGGGTCAAAACATTGATAAATACCAGCGTTGGATCAGCGAAACCTCCTTGGAATATGATATCTCCATTGAGATCGGTATCGGCCGCTTCGTAAGCAGAAACAATATAATTGCGCGCAAAGGAGCTATTTGCTGGCGCAGTCAACACCTTGAGGAAGATAGTACTTATCTCACTGGAGGCACCTTGGAAAATAATTTCGCCATTGCCATCAGTATCTCCGCCCCAGAGAGCTTTTTGCCCATTACCCAGGACTTTTTGAGCATGTAGTCCATAAACGCTATCGGTACGAAAGTCAAAACTACTTAAACTGCTGCTTAAACTTTGTGACTCAGCGCTCATCACACCAAGGTGGTTGCGATGATGTAGAGAGATAAAATAATCGCCCGTTTTGGTCCAAAGTCGCAAGGGAGAAGCACCGTCAACAGCCACGATAACGCCATCTCTTTGGATAAGAGCCGCTTTTTGGTAGCTAATGCTAGCTGAATCAGACTTGGGTCGCAAGCTCAAATAGATCCAATCTACAATCGCATTGTCCCCCGTTTGGTTGAGGACATCAGCTGTGATTGAATCCGTCTGAAAATAGGGATCTTTAAGGGGTATTAGTCCGTTTTGCCTGAGATCATCCTTCATCAGACCGGAAGTTGCATCGTAGGGCCCTTGCAAGATGGCTTTAAGAGACAGTTCAATATAATCTTTGCGAGCGAAGCTGAGATAAGTAGCATCGCTTAGGTTTGTACTAAACACTAAATTTTGAGGATCACTTGCCTCAATCACTGTTGCATCACTAAAATTACCATCATCATCGACCAATAAAACCCAAGCTGCACTGTCGATTTGACTCCATGTGCTGAGATTAGATAAATCCAATTGCAAATCGATTTGACCCAGTTCTCCGGTTTCCTCCACCTTCCAAACCCTAGCAAGCCTAGCCCCAATATCATTCGGAACATTGGTACTAGCATTAGCCATATCCAAGCTATTACCGTTGTGGCCTAAGACTAAAAACTCTCCCTGATCGAGATCATCAGGATTCCCAAGCGAAAAGATACTTTCTCCTTCTTGGTTGCGGCTCTGAGTTTGTAATAGCTGCTGAGTACTATCCTTTCCCAATCCTACCAAGCCAAATGGATAGGCAAAATGGCTGTAATGTAAATGGCTGTAAACCGGAATCGAAAGGCCGTAGCGAATGCTGAGATAGGTTTCAATACGTTGACGACTACCTGACCAGAGCAGGCCATCATAGACGATGATTTCAGCCAATTGTCCAGCCCAGTGCTTATCGGGTTCATTTTCATTGCCCGTGCCGGTGAACGCTTGTCCTAAGGACGCACGGTCCGCCCCACTATTGGTAAAACTAGTCCAGGGATAGGCATTGGCCCCAAATAAGTAAGCACTTAGCTGTTGATCGGTCTGTACTAAGCCGCTAAACATTACGGCCCGATCCCGCCAATCTTCACTACTCATAGCCGGCGAAGTAGCGCCATAAATCAAATTGCCGTTTGGTCGTTGGCCGAGGCGGAGTCCTTCGTTACCCCCCATTTGAGCAGAGAGATAATAGCCATCATTATTGTTGGAGCTGCCTTTGAAGACCGCAAAAATGGTACTGTTACTGCCCAAGGTACTGGCTAAGCCATTGATGGCAAGCCAATCATCATCGCCGTCAAAGAGTATTGCTGGATGACCGTTCAAGGCATCATTCTGAAATAAGGGACGTTCAGCCGCATCACTTTGGGTCGCATTATTATTGGCCGAACTCAGATCAGCCCAACTTATCAGGCTGTCCCCGTTAAGGGTTAATCCTTGATCTGCCCTGAGCCATAATTTCAAATCACAACCCAGCAAGCCGGGGCTTGGCACTTGGGCCGTCGCATCAAGTTGCACCCCTACTATTACCAAACTATCACAGCTATATCGATTGGTATAAACAAAAGTGTCTTCTCCAATCAAAGAAGGATCACAAGTCTCACTATAAAAACGGGTAGTATCTCCTCCGAAGAAGTTTACCTCAAACACTACACTATCACAACCAAAGCGGTTAGAATAATTTTGTTGGACAAAACCTGTATCCGCTAAGGCACAAACAGGTGTTAAAAACACCACTGTATCTCTGGCTAAATATTGCTGACTGATGACCACGCTATCGCAGCCAAACTGATTACTGTAAGTCAGGCTGGACGTTCCCTGAAGGGAAGGATCACAAACGGGAATATCAACATAAGTGGTGTCTGGATCCCTCAATGAGGTTTCGATTATCGCTAGACTATCGCAGGAGTAGATGGTCGAGAAAAAAGTCGTATCACGCCCTACCAGCAGCGGATCGCAAGTCAATTGCATGGATAAGCTCTGAGGTTGATAGACGGGACAATCACTGCTTTGGGTCGCTAGGGTAAAGGCATCTCCATGCTGGAAATCTACATCCGTAAACCACACTTGATCACCTATGATCTGACGCCCGGTGGTATGTT
>CAZHOC010000937.1:0-1078 GCA_964534295.1 uncultured Bacteroidia bacterium
ACTTCGTTTAATATCGTTAAATTCCACCGTATAAACCATTAATTCTGGGCCTTCAAACTCGTTTCCGGTATAGCTTTCTCGACTGGCTTTGGCCTTGAGGGCTTTCATGGGTTTATGCAAAAGACGAGTATAGGTTGCGGAGGGATAAAGCTCAATATTGCCAGTTGGTAGTGCTTCTGGATCAATACGGAGCAAATTCATAATCTCATCCTCGAGCAATAAGTCAGGAGAAACCGTAAAGTTTTGATCTCCCTCTTGCTCGAAATAAGAGCGAACTTCCACATCATAGCCTTTACCCTTGCGATTGATCTGCATAAAGCTTTGACCGCACCAATCCTGGGCCGAAAAAGTGACTTTTAAGGCATGAGGATATTTGCGGGTATCTACTGGATTAAAGACTGAGGTCATCAAGGCATAATCATATATCCCAGTGGGAAATTTCCGCAAATGATTGGTCTTGAGGATCTTGGTTGAGTTTTCACTACGATAAGACTCATTCTTTACCTGCTTGTCGGTAAGAAAGTCTTCGGTAACAAAGACCACTACCGCATAGCCCGGATGAATCTCCCCGTAGCGAGATTGTTGCAGATCATAGCTATTAAGTTCTGCCTTACCTTGATACCAATAGGGATCAATATCTCCTCCGCTTCTATTGGAGGTGGCAATGGCAGGTATTTCGCTCTTCGCGGAACGATTATCTTGCTCCTGCGGTTGGCAAGCTGTCAGTAAAAGCCCCATCATGAGGCTTAGCATTGTGAGTTTATTCATGCGTCTTATTGAACTACTTCGACTCCTTTCCAAAAGGCAACGTAGCCTTCGATATGCTTAGCGGCCTCCTTAGTCGTAGGATAAAACCAGGCGGCATTTTGATTGATGCTACCTTCAACATCTACGTGATAATAGGAGGCAGTGCCTTTCCAGGGACAAACAGAATGATGTTCACTCTCTCTGAAAAAGTCTTTATTGACCGAATCAATCGGGAAATAGTGGTTTCCTTCTACAATTTTGGTT
Organism: uncultured Bacteroidia bacterium; assembly: GCA_964534295.1. GTDB lineage: Bacteria > Bacteroidota > Bacteroidia > J057 > J057 > JBCAWW01. The sequence goes on from CAZHOC010000937.1 coordinate 1,012, forward strand.
TGATCGCTTTCGGCGATGACCTGATTATTCCAAATCGCTTTCATATGTCAGTTTTTATATTAATTCT
>CAZHOC010000937.1:1088-3218 GCA_964534295.1 uncultured Bacteroidia bacterium
AATTTATTTTACCTTAGATAAGTCTTAAATGTTTTCGTATCGGGCATTCTGAATATGATCAACTACAACAGCAAAAATTGGCTAGAGGCTATACGACATTTTCGTCGGAGCTATGTCATCCGACGTACCGTTCGTATGGTGGGATTGGTGGGTATGTTTACGACTTTCTTGGCGGTCTTGGATTGGGCCTTTCACCATCATCCTGAATTGGTGCCACTCAATCTTAGTATCGAGATCGAAACCTCGGTATTTACGCTGCTGGGAGTCTTTCTCTCCTTGCTCTTGGTTTTTCGTACCAACTCCGCTTATGACCGTTGGTGGGAAGGCCGCAAACAATGGGGCGCACTGATCAACCATACCCGGGGTTTGGCAGTATTGATCAATGGCATGACGCGCAAAGAAGACGAAGTCAATCGCCGCTTTTTCGCTCGTTCTATTTCCTCCTATGTATTGGCGCTCAGTGATCATTTGCGGAATAACTCTAATCATGATCTCATTCTACGATATTCTGATGAACAAATCGATGAGTTACGTCAACTCGAACACGTCCCCAATAAAATCGTCAATGATATGTGGGTACGTATCGAAAGTATGTACGCAGATGGCTTCATAGATGGATTTCAATTGACGACCCTAAAACCCGAAACCCAATCTTTTTTGGACATTCAAGGAGCTTGCGAACGGATCAAAGCCACTCCTATCCCCTTTGCGCATAACTTCTTCATCAAACTGTTTATCCTCGCATATTGCTTCTTGGTACCATTTGCGATGATTCCTATGGTAGGATTTTATAGTATTCCATTGAGTATGTTTGTCGCCTACGCGCTAGTAGGAATAGAATATATTTCAGTAGAGATCGAAGAACCCTTTGGATTGGATTGCAACGATCTGCCTACACATAACCTTGCGCTAAAAATTGAGAAAAATGTCCATGAAATCCTCGCGGTTGAACTGGATAGACAAGAGAATGAACAGAAAGAACAATATATAGTGATTAGCTAATGAACTGTTGAATTGTTGAATTACTGATTTGTTGAATTGTTGAATCGCTTAAAGCTTTATTAATTGAACCTATTATCAACTCAATAATTCAAAAACTCAACCATTCAACAACTCAATACCTCAACAATTCCTCTCACCACTTGAGCTTATTTAAACGCTTGGCCGGGCAAACGGCTATCTACGGAATCAGTTCTATACTGGGGCGCCTGCTTAATCTGATCTTGACGCCGCTCTATACTTCCGCCGGGATGTTTAGTCCTGAGGAATATGGAATATTTACTGATATCTATTCACAGGTTGCCATCGTTATTATCGTCTTGACTTTTGGCATGGAGACAACTTTTTTTCGCTTTGCTCAAGACCACAAGGATGAAAAGAAGGTTTATTCCCAAGCCTTTATGTGGGTTGGGCTGTTAGCTGGGGCCTTTTTGCTATTTGGTCTTTTGGGAAGGCAATGGATAGCAAATGGGTTAGGATATGGAGAACATCCAGAGTGGATTGCCATGACCGTATCAGTAGTCTTTTTGGATTCCATTCTTGCCCTACCAATGGCTCGCTTGCGCTATCAAGACAAGGTCATGCGTTTTGCTATGATCAATTTGTTTATCATCATCCTTACAGTTGCGCTCAATCTCGCTTTCTTATTAGGGATAGAAGTAGACCTTTCTTATGTCTTTCTCGCTAATCTAATAGCTTCAGGAATTAAAGCAACGCTTGCCTTGTGGGGCAACCTTCCCTCCTTCCTCAAGCCAGACTCTGCTTTCATGAAGGAGCTAGGGCATTATGGCTTTTTCATTATGCTGGCGGGAGTGGCAGGAATGTTGACCCAGATGCTAGACCGGATTATGTTGACTCGTATCTGGGAAGATGGAAGCCTTTTCGAAGAAATCACCCGCACTGGCAAAGAAATGACGGGCCTCTATGGGGCCGCTTACAAGGTGGCGATCTTAATACAATTAGCGACCCAAGCGTTCCGCTACGCGGTAGAACCCTTTTACTTCAAAGAAGCCAAGGCGAAGGACTCACCCGAAACTTTTGCTAAGGTCTTTCATTACTATATAATTACCGCCTTGATTGGTTTCTTGATCTTGGCTTGTGGTCGAGTCTAGCTCCCTCTTAGATTCTTCT
>CAZHOC010000938.1:0-3208 GCA_964534295.1 uncultured Bacteroidia bacterium
GTTGCCAATTCAATTCAGACGCTCAAGAAAATTCTAGAGGCAGCAGCCTAAGCGTTCTCCGAAGGAGTAAAAAGAAAGGAAGCCCTGATCAGTAGATTGGGGCTTTTTTGTGTCACGTTTATTCATTCAAATCCACCGCTTGCTCAATCTAGCTAGTTCTTAGGCAATAATTTTTGCCTTTTGACCATGCAACATCACAATCATGAATTCCCAAAGAGCTGCTGGCCAAGCGTCAGCAGTTTTTATTTTCCATCCGCTCTGCCAAAAATGCGGCGGTAAACCGGACGCCGATACAAGAACTGCAAATACAATACAGGCCAAAGGAAGGGATCCAAAATTAGACTCGGGCTGTTAAAGTGAATATCATCCACGATAACGGCATGATCTCCATGGTTTTCGATAATGTGATTGTGCTTCCAGCGAGCTAGAAAAAATGGTAATCGAACGCCCTCGTCCGTAAACCAAGCTCTGCGATCTGTTTCCCCCTCCTGGGTGATTTCACTAATCCAATCTTGCTTGATAAAACCCAATAAAGTCATCCGTATGTGTACAGTGTCTCCTTTATTTGAGCCGTCAAAGCGTACCAATTCTACCTTCGCACCAGGAGGTGTCAGGGATTCAAATAGACTACGATCAAACTTCTTGAGCAACTCTTTATAGTTGCCTTTTACGGCCGTACGGATGTTGATATTCATATCTGTATAACCGATCCGCGACGCGGAATGTTACCAAAGCTTAATCTAACAAAGCTATTTTTTTGACGATCTGGCTTCGATTGACAGGATCCGTCAATCTGAGGAGATAGACCCCATTGCTGAGTGCTTGGGTATTGGCGGTCCACTGGCCTGCCCCATTGCGACTAAAGTCTAAAGCTACTTCTCTGCCTTGTAGATCCATCAATTGGAAGCGTGCTTCAGGGCTTTCGCTAAAGCTGAGAAAGCAGATCAGCTGCTTCGCAGAACGCTCATAGGTCCAACGCAGATCTTGCGTCAAATTGGGATGAGCTACTTGTAAAGCATCGCTATAATGCACCCTGCCATTGAGATCCGTCAGACTCAAGCGATACTGGCTCATGTCTCCTTTAAGCCAATAATCATTCACGCTAAAATCACAATGATATCTACAAGCCCCAATTTCCGGAGAATCCATTGGCAGGTAGCTTTGAGTCTCTAGGTCAAATTTTTCGAGCCTTTGGCTTTGCCAAAAATGAGTTAGTGGCAAGGACCAAGTAATAACATTTCGCTCATTGATATTTTCGGCCTCCAGACTGGCAGCGACTGGCAACACACAAGGAAAATCAGTAGTCCCCGTAACTCCTCCTCCACAAGTGGCCATCGGCTTACTTTCATTGATGATTTCTACCCCAGCTGCCACATCACGAGTAGCATCTAGGGTTCGTGCATCATAATTAGTACCCAATGCATAATGCATCACAGAGCCTGAAGCATTGATATGACCGATGCCATGGCTATGCCCTAATTCATGCAAGGCCACCGTCTCAAAGTCATAGTTGCCTCCTGTCGTAGCGGTAGGGCCATAGTTCCAAGTGATACCATCTGTCCCAGAACGCTTAAATACGATGTCATAGCCATTGATATACCAAGTGGTACCATCACAAGACTGATAACCAGAATAACAAACCCCTAATGTCCCCGAGGCCAAAGGGCTGGCATCATTGTCAAACATGACAATATTTGGTGCTGCATTGGCATCTACTGTATTAGAAGTGGTAGTAGCGCCAGTAGTTTCTGCGTTATAAAGACTCTCACAATTCCAAGTACTGAGAGCCCTGTTAAAGGGCGCAACAGCAGAACTAGTCGAAAAATCTTCCCCATTATTGGCAGTATTGGTACTATATACCATGTCATAGCCCCCGGTGCCATTGTCGTCCTGTAAGTTAGGACGAAAGCGATTTCCCAAATAAGAAACATTACTTAGGTTGTAGGTAACGGTCAGATTTGAACCCGTAAATCCAAGTTCGCTGGTCGAGTTTTGTACCCCAATCAATCCTGTAGACGCCCCAGAAGGTACTCGTACCTGAATTTCTGTATTGGTCCAAGACACGATATGATAATCAACCGCAGCAATGTAAGTCGAACCACCATCATTGGCATTGGCGAAATAGACTAGGGAGTTAGTCCCCCCGTCATAGGCATTGAAATTGTTACCGGTAATGGTGATTACACTATCTGTGCCTGCTGTAACACTTGCAGGAGTGAAATTGGTAAAGGTTGGTGTAGCTCGATTTTGCGATTGAGATTGGCGATCTAGGATCGAGTAAACCTGATATTCTCGATAAGATTGCTGCGTTTGCGTAGCAATATTTTGATATAACTGACTTTCGATATCATGATAAACATGAAAAATATCAGTCGCTCTGGCCTGTAGCTCATCATAATGCACATAGCCCTGCACTCCGCCATAAGGCATAAACTGCTCTCGCTCCAATTGGCTATTGTCTTTTACTCTCGCCTCTTTACAAAAGAAAATCCCCACCTCACCGATCTGCATTTTCAAACCCGGATCTGCCACATGCATCTCCAAGCCTATTCGACCACCTTCGCCAATAATGTCCACCTGACTAGCACGAACTTGTCCCTTGAAAAGCTTGTAAACCTCAAGGGTGTAAGCTGTATGAATCAAAGTATGCGTTTCGTTCCAAAAGGCCTTTTTGCCGATTACCCGTCCTTCGAGTATGGTCGGGGAGGCTTGAATTTTTTGTTGGAGACTGAGTTCGTAGAGAGGGGCTTGACCACGAAGGGGAATAATCACAAAAGCTAAAATCGCGAGAAATAGTGTGTGGAGCTTGTTCATTAAGACAGATTTTCTCAAAAAGAAATATTCCTATCAACTGAACGATAAAAATACCGCTTTAAGACACACTTATCCCAATGGATTCTTGCATTCGTCTTACGTTCGCTTGACGGTCCCATGAGTTTTTCCGTTCTTCTCTATATGAATACGTATTACGGGATCGGAGTCATGAGTGGGACTTCCATGGATGGTTTAGATTTGGCCTATTGTCGTTTCACCCTTGAGGGGGAACGCTTATCCTTTACCTTAGAGGCTTCAAGAGCTGTAGCCTTTGATGATCGTTGGCGACGCCGACTCAGTCTATTGATGGAGCAATCAGCTGAGATTTATGCCAAAACCCACGTTTACTTTGGCCATTTTATTGGCAAAGCATTACAAGCGTTCCTCGAAGAGG
>CAZHOC010000939.1:0-543 GCA_964534295.1 uncultured Bacteroidia bacterium
GGCATTAACGCGGATAGAATGACAGCCTAGGTATTGAGCAGCCTCCACCCATTTGTAATGGTTTTCGACGGCCTTAGTACGCTCTGCATCATCGGTTGCACCAAGGCCTCCCTCGCCATCAATCATGATGAGCAAGGACTTAACGCCATTGTCATCAGCGCGGGTTTTGAGATCCTGTAGGTAGGCCTTGTCTTCTGCTTTATCCTTGAAAAACTGATTTACGTATTCCACTGCATCAATCCCAAATTCATTTTTGGTGATGGCAGGAAAATCCAGATTGGTAATCTTTCCTTCAAAAAGGGCTTTGTGGAGAGACCATTCAGCCAGAGAAATGCTAAAAAACATCTTGCCTGCATCAGCTGCCATACTTGTATCTGCAGCATTTGTATCTGCTTCAGCGGTATTTTCGCTCGCACAACTATTGAGTAACCAAGGACTCAAGACTAACCCGGTACCGGCTAGTGAGCCTTTTTCCAAAAACTTTCTTCTTTTCATAGTAGTAGTTTATTCAGGCAAAGAGGAAGCAAAGCAATAAATCGCCAA
>CAZHOC010000939.1:553-3207 GCA_964534295.1 uncultured Bacteroidia bacterium
GTAGTTTATTCTAAAAATATATCACGGACAATTTACTGAGGAGGATGCACAAAAATCCACTGTACACCAAATACTTCTGCATTTCCTTCTGCGGCTCCTGGATCACTTACTACCAAATATAAGTCATGAATCCCTTCCGTGCTGGCAATTGAGACTTTTTGTGTATTGAAATTATTATTGGCATTAGTAGCGTTTAAACTCGCCAATAATGGACCATTAGCGGCATCCACTCTTATTTCCAGTTTCGCATCCTTAAAAGCTGTCCGATAACGGAGACTTAAATCATTGATTTGCGAGAGATCGAAATTTGGAATGATCGCCACCGCTTCTGAGCGCAGGGCCGCGTAACGAATATTTTCGGGCCGCTTGGTTCGCATATTCACGTTTTTGCTGGCAATTTCATCCATTTCTCTGAGAGACACCTCCGGTGAACGCAAGGTGTAGCTTTCATAAGCTTCTAAAGGACCTACTTCTTCCCCACCCTTGTCCTGATAGGAAATTTGTAAAGTATAAGTACTTCCTTGTCCTAATCCTTTGTGCTCATTGAAATTCAAGGTTCCCTCTGGATCAAGGCTAGGAGGCAAAGGATCATCACTCGCTAATGAAAGCAAGTAAACGGCCATCTTTTCAGCATCTGCTTCAGAAACTTGTGCTTGGGCCGGCATGGCATTAGCTCCCCAGACACCGCTGCCGCCTTTGATGATTTTACCAATGATGTACTCGACCTTATCGGCTCTATCTTGATATTTCTCTGAGACAGCCTGATAACTAGGACCGACAACCGTTTTTTCAACTGCATGACAGGCGATACAACCATATTCTCCGATCAAGTCCTTACCAGCAGCGATCAAACTCGCATTGGCAAGGGCGGCGTGATCTTGGGCTTCAATGGTGCGGTCTTCACTATTATTGAGATAATTAAAGGAAATGGCAACAGCGCCTTCCGTCAAAGTTCCAGCACTTAGACTACCATCTTCCTGATCCACCACATCAATTTGATATTGCATGGGTTTTTCCCGCCAGAAAAAAGTCTTATTTCCCTTGAGCTGAGCATTAATCACAGGAGGTTCGTTACCTACTTGTATTTCGACTGAGCGTTCGGCGAAGGCGCCCTCCTTATCTGACACTTGTAGCGTAACTTGATAGATACCCGCTTTGTCAAAAGTATGACTAGCATTGAGTCCTTTGGCATTTCCCCCTTCGGGGAACGTCCAGTTGTAATTCAATTCATCCCCTTCATCATAGTCAAAGGATTTTTCTGCGGAGAAATTGACCGTCATCGGAGCAGCACCAATCTCTTTATCAGCGATAATTTCTGCCTTAGGGGCACGGTTGCCTGCTTTGTAATCGATACGGATCAGACGCGCATCCTTATTCTTAGCAAACCAACGAGTCCCATACTCCAGTAAATACATGGCACCATCTGGGCCAAACTCCATATCCACAGGACTAGAGAGCTTTAGGTCTGGCAAGAAGGGTTCAATCTTTTCAAGATCTCCATTTTCCGCCATAGTAACCGCGAAGATCCAATCTCGCATGAAATCATAGATAAAGAGTTTCCCATCATAGTAAGAGGGAAACTGGCTCTCTGTGCCTTCAAACAGGTCATGGTAGAATACTGGTCCCGCCATGGCATTGCGACCACCTTCTCCAACAATAGGGAAATCCGGGGAGCTCACATAAGGATACCAGATAAAAGCGGGCTGTGCGGGAGGTAATGCTTGTTGGCCGGTATTATTAGGAGAATTGTTGACAGGCTTAGCCGCATCATAAAAATCACCCAAAGACTTATCAGCAAAGTTAACCTCGCGATAGGCATAATTATTCCCCACAAACAAGGGCCAACCAAAGAAGCCTGCTTCCCGCGCTTGATTTACTTCATCATAGCCTCGAGGACCATGATCTCCATTGACTCGGGCATCGGGCCCAACTTCTCCCCAGTACAAAAATTTCGTTTTGGGGTCGATAGAGATACGGTAAGGATTGCGACATCCCATGACGTAAACTTCAGGGCGACCGCCTGAACCATCTGCTGGGAAAAGGTTGCCTTCTGGAATTTCATAGGAGCCATCAGCAGTAGGGCGAATACGAAGAATCTTCCCTCTTAAATCATTGGGATTAGCCGAAGATTTTTGTGCATCCCAAGGGCTACGGCCAGGTAATTCATTGATCGGGGCATAACCCGTTTCAAAGGGATTGGTATCATCTCCTGTAGAAAGATATAGCAGCCCATCAGGTCCAAATTGGATTGAACCACCTGTATGGCAGCATTCATCTCGCTGTACCGGCACCACCAACATCAGCTTTTCAGAATCCATATCGAGCTTATTGTCCACAAATTTGAAGCGGGACAGATGCTGTTTGGGCTCGTCTCCTTTGGGAGAGTAGTAAAGGTATAGATATTGATTTTGCTCAAAGTTGGGGTCCAATGAAATGCCCATCAGCCCATCTTCAAACTGTGTATGCACATCCAGTTTACCCACTACTTTGATTTTGCGAGTCTCAGGGTCATACATTTTCAGTTTTCCTCGGCGCTCAGTAAACAATACTTTGCCATCATTGAGCACATGCAGCTCAGAGGGCTCGTTGAGATTATCTCCCAAGACTTCCATCACGAAGCGCTTATCATCTGGTACTCTCTCTGTTTTCGCCTT
>CAZHOC010000940.1:0-3206 GCA_964534295.1 uncultured Bacteroidia bacterium
AAAAGCTAGTTAAGATCGAAAAAACGAGTGCCCCCCAAGGGCTCGCTGTTAAAGATTTACGAGAATCTATCCCCATACTGTTGTTCATAATAGGCTCTGTAAGCACCTGTCTGCACGCGCTCTGTCCACGCGGCGTTTGCTAAATACCAATCTATCGTTAGGCTGAGTCCTTCTTCAAAAGTCACACTGGGTTCCCAGCCTAATTCTTCACTTAATTTTCCCGGATCGATCGCGTAGCGCATATCGTGCCCCGGTCTGTCTGTAACGTAGGTGATGAGAGATTCTGCACTACCTTCCGCTCGCTCAAGTTTTTGGTCCATTTGTCGACAAAGGACCTTGATCAAATCAATGTTTCGCCACTCGTTGCGGCCCCCAATATTGTATGTCTCGCCTCTGCGCCCTCGGTGAAAGATGACATCAATCGCCCGACAGTGGTCCACGACCCAGAGCCAATCCCTTACGTTTTCTCCCTTGCCGTAAACGGGTAGCGGCTTTTCTTGGAGAATATTGGATATAAATAGCGGTAGTAGTTTTTCTGGAAACTGATAGGAACCATAATTGTTAGAACAATTGCTAATCACAAAGGGCAACTTATAGGTATTACCATATGCTCTCACAAAGTGATCAGAGCTTGCTTTTGAGGCCGAATACGGGCTCATAGGATCATAGGGAGTCGTTTCTACGAAGTATTCACCATCTGCCAATGAGCCGTAAACCTCATCCGTCGAAACGTGATAAAAAAGCACGTCTTCCCGCTGCCCCCAGTGGTTTTTGGCCACATTAAGGAGGCTTACGGTTCCCAAAACGTTGGTTCGGACAAAGTCCATAGGATTCAAAATACTGCGATCAACATGGCTTTCGGCCGCCAAATGGATCACCCCATCAATATTATATGTCTCAAAGACCTCGGTTAAGCGTTCTGCGTTGCAGATATCCTCTTTGATAAAGACATAATTTTCTTTTCCCTCTAGATCGCTTAGGTTTTCGAGATTACCCGCATAAGTGAGTAAGTCCAGATTTACGATCAAGTAATCGGGATAAGTGTTGACAAAATGGCGTACGAGATGAGAACCGATAAAACCCGCTCCCCCAGTGATCAGAATCCTTTTCTTCATGTGTATGAATAATTGCTAGGCTACAAAGATACAGCCTACTGTGCATTATACCCGCCCAAAAGCGAGAAGTTCATTACAGCGATGAGGGTAAAAATTCGGGACAATCTAATCTCAAATCCGATGGATTGAGGGTTCTTTCTAACAGATTGCAGTAAGGGGGTTCTTGGCCTTGCCGAACGCTAAAATAATGGCAACGCTGACACATGCGTTGGGTGTGAATCTCCCCCCGAGCCTCCAATTGATCGATTATAGGTACGAGGCCGCTAAATAAGGACAGCTGTGTTTCCGTGGGTAAATCTTTGATCACTGCCTGAATGGGAGCCGCAAACTGCTCTATTTCTTGCAAGAGCGCTTGCGCCTTGGGCGTCAAAGAGAGACTGTAACTCCGACTATCAGCCGGATCTGTCTCTTTGGCTAAAAAGTCTTTCTGATGTAAAATACGAACGGCATCGCTGATGGTAGGGCGAGTCAATTGAAACTCCTCTGCCAGCGACGATACCGTTCGTAATTGCTTTCGTTCATGATAAGCCACAAAGATCAAAATCCTGATCTGGATAGGGCTAATCTTATGGACTTTGGCCTGCTTCCATAAGGACGCACGAAACACCTCCCCCAAGCGCTCCAGCGCCAGGACAATCTTACTACTCAGCTCATTACTTTGCTGATCAGGAGAAAAAGGAGAGGGATTGTCAGCCATTATTTACAAGCACAGCTCATTTGCCAGCTTTCTGTTTCGTCTTGAAAGTGATCAATTTTGGTCAATCGATCCAGACGAATCACGGTCCCATTGGTAAGCTTCATAAACTCCTCGCCATTTTTGGCCCAGAGATTTTCGATAAAAGCACGTTGGGACTTTATTTCACCACCAGCATCCACATCTTTATACTCAATGTCGATGTACTGGCGACGCATAGCGGCCAATTCCAGCATGTCATAGAGGCCACAAGCGATGGGGGTATAAGTGGTATTTTCCATTATTGACGATTTCTAATTTAGTATCAAGTACTTTCTACTCAATACTCACTACATATATACGAATAGTTTGCCAGAAAGGTCTGTCTGGATTTAGACAGTTTGGCGATTTTTAGGGGTTTTACTCCCGATAGCTATCGGGAGCGCAGAACGCTTATCACTTTTCAACCGCATAGGGCAAGGAAAGATCCCCAGAAGCTACTGAATACACCTGATAAACGCCCAACATGGGTCGACTCTCATCACTGCCATTTACTTGCATATAGGCCGTGACTGCGTCAAATTTGAAGTCTGTCTTATGCCCAATCCGATACAAAGGCACAGTTACACGGATGACATTGCCTTGGGTTACCACCGGGAATCCAGGCGAATCCATATACATAGGCATCCCTGGATTGGTAGGCGGCAAAGTTACTTCATCTTCTTCGCTAAACTGTTTGACAGACAATCCGCCTGCAACTCGTTCATCACTTTGCAGTACCACCCAATGCGGATGCCACTGCACTCCATCGTTTGCGTAATCTTTGTCTCCATCTTCGTCCCAAAGCGGAGTATCATCAAAATCAGGATGAGCCGTCAAAGCAAGGGCTAGGATGCCTTCAGTAGAGCTAAATCCTACATCTTCAGGCTTGAGACTAGTTGGAAATACGTACCCGAGCACAGGGGCTCCATCCATTTTCCCGGCTGCTTGCGGAGTAGATTGTCCTGCCTTCCCTTGGACCGTGATCTCTAGCGCTAAAACGCCTAGGTCTTCATGAACCTGAGCCTTGGTCGCTGTAATTTGGAGATCGTTAGCGTTGCCGGGCTCCCATCCGATTGCTTCCTGCCCACACGCAGTACTGAACATAAACAGAAGGCCAAGGCATAAATAAATCATTGAAGTTTTCATAATAAGGATTCCTAACTAAATATGAAGGATAAAAAAATTTGTGATGCTTTAGATACGCGACAAATATAATAAGGATTCCTAACTATTTGAATTTTTCATGAAATTTTTGAATAATAAGCGTTCTGCGAAGCAGGGAGAGATTGAGACATCCCCTTTCGTCATAGCGGCCCCTTTGAAGGCTACGGTTCTGTCACAAGTATTTTGTAGCTTTTGTTTATCCCAATCCGCAT
>CAZHOC010000941.1:0-3202 GCA_964534295.1 uncultured Bacteroidia bacterium
CCACATATTATCAACGCCCCAGCAGTAATTTTCTGGATAGTGAGACATAGCAGTTTTGTAGAGCATATCTATGCCGGGGTTGATGGCTGGGGTTTTTATGATAGCTCTATTGGCAATAGGGCTATTTTTCATGAAGGCTTTTGCTTCTTCAAATTCATCTTTGGTATCAGCAAAAATGGGCGCAATCGCCTCAATACCAGGACCGAGTAGATTGAGCATGTTTTTGCTCATGAGCATTTGAAACTCGACGGCTTTGGGGATCTCCGGTCCTACTTCATAGGCCCAGCGATAAACATGCTCAAAGTGCTTGATGGCAAAATCATGGACGATTACCGCTCGGTATTTGGGCAAATCGTGGACGCGTAGATAAAACTTGAGCACTATCCCGAAGAAGCCAGGACCAGAACCTCGCGCTGCCCAGTATAAATCTGAATTGGTGTTGGCATCGGCATAGACAAGTTCCCCATCGGCGGTTACGATATCTAATCCCAAGACGCTCTCACAGGCTAAGCCAAGTTTGCGACCATTCCAGCCATAACCGCCTTGCAGCAGATACCCTCCTAGGCAGACTCCTTGGCAATGGCCGGCCGGGAAAAACAGATTTTCTTTGTAGAGGGCTTTCATCAAGACGCTGCCTTCGACGGCGGGACCTGCTTCAGCGGTTTTCGCCTCGGGATTTACGGTGTACTGATTGAAGTGCTTTAGATCGATCAGAAGGCAATCTTCGCGGATAAAATTCGCACTAAAACTATGGCCTCCTGAGGTCATAGTGATTCTCCGGCCTACCTTCTTGGCGTATCTCACCACATTGATGACCTCCTCTATAGTCTTGGGCTCATAAATGCTAGCAGGTCTCTGGCTCAGAGGAGCCTTGTTGAAGAGTGTCGCCATAACCATATCTTCAAAACCAGCCTCACCTCTATTTAGGCTAGACCCACTAATATGGACCTCATCCTTGGCGTACTGCTGGTACAAATCGGGTAAAATGGTGGCAAGGTGGCTCATTTCCTCAGCACAGTGTTGTAGTAAGTCCTGGGCAAAGTTTTTGGGCAGGGACTTAAACTTCTGCATGACCTTGACTGCTGCCTTATTGAGGATGTTATCGTGGCGAGCCGCTACATACTTACCATTCATCCAAAAGCGAGAACGCATTTCAGCTCCAGCGGCAGTACGTCTCACTTGGTGCACCAAATAACCGTAGTCTACTGGTAGGTTAGGATGGCCAATGCGTGCACAAATGTAAACGGCCTTTTCTGGATGATTGATGGCTTCATAGGAAAAGCCAAGTTCCAAAGGAGATTTAAATTGGATGGCGGCTTCGAAAACATTATCACCTATGTACTCTTCGATAATCGAATTGCGACCGATATAGCAATTCGTATTTTGACCATCTTCCCATTTGGCGCTGAGGTGAGCTTGGGGATGCCATAATTTGTAGCGTTGATCCTCCGAACCATGCCAGCCAAACCACCAATCCCACATTTCTGGGCTGTTGTGAGGTAAAATGGTTTTGACCGCAATGGCAATACTACCATCCTCGGCGATTGAAAAGCCGTTTTCTTCCGCGAGATCTCCCGCATCTTCTAAGCGGCTCACTTGATCTATATCGAGCAGGCTACCCCATGGAAGGGCTGCTTGTAAGCTGGCGCTTACGTGATCACTTACCGCAGCCATTTGTTCGCGGTAAAATGGGCCGTATTCTGACTGTAAATCAGTCGCTTGAAATCCTAGCGTTGCTTTTGCCATTGTTCTGTTTTTTGAGTTATGGCAAAAGTAGAGGGGGGCTTTTTCTAGGATCTTGAATTAATTCAAGATTTTCTCATAGCAACAAAAAATTGAAAGGATCTCAGGATTTTTTCTTGAGTTTACTTAACCATTCAGAAGAGATACCGCAAAACTCAGCGATATATTTAGAGGGTACGGATTTGATTACGGAAGGCATTTCTTCAATTACGAAATCGTACTTTTCCTTGGAAGAATAGGCAATTAGCTTGGTTTTGAGCTCATTTTCTTCCGTCAGGGCCGTGATGACGACATCGTGATAAAAGCGGCCAAAATATTGATCCTCTTGTTTGAGGTCATCCACGACAATTTTGGGCAAAGCTACTACGATGGAGTCTGTGATGGCTTTTAGCTCGCAATTCGTTGGCTTTTGGGTAAAATAACTATCCAGACAGGTCATGACTGGATGTAGGTCGGTAAGAAAAAAATTGATGGTCTTCGCCTCGCCCTTTTTTTCGTGGATGTAGCGGCAGACAAAGCCGCCTTGTACGATCACGTAGACATGTTGACAGACCTCTCCGGGGATAATGAGGGCTTCTTTGGATTTGATCCGTTGGACCTTGATGGTCTTTTGGATGCGCAGAATACTCTCCTCTTTCACCTTTAAAAATTGGAGGTTTTGCAAATAGTTACTGATAAATAGATCGACAGTATCCTGCTTCATAAGTCATCATAGCTTGCTTGGGCTAGGAGTAGATGACAAGATAAGGAAGCATCATGGTTTTTGTGAAATGAAACTGATGGGGATAAGCGTTCTGCGAAGCAGAGAAAAGCCCTAAAGATGCTTCGGCGGGACTCAGCAGGACAATTTTTGTCGTATTGAGCCCATCAAAATGTAATTAAAGAGATAAGCGTTCTGCGCAGCAGTAAAACTCAAGAAGAGAAAAGCTGTTTACGATAAATCTGCTGGGTGATAAGGGTAACTCCTAAGCAGCCAACGGCGAAAAGGACGGGGCTTGGCCCGAACATTAAGATTAGGGATAGGGCCCAAAAGGTGGCGCCAAATCCGGCCGCGAAGCGGTAATCAAAGTTGAGGCCATAGAGCAAGAGGCTAAGGAAGAGAAAGCAAGTCTTCGACCAATAAACCTTATTGGCATCAACAAGCATTTCGGCTGGGCTAGTGGCAGCACTGTAGGTGGCAAAGATGTTGATCCCTCCGCCAAACCAGAGGCGTATGCTCATGTTGAGGATGAGATAGAGATAGCCGAGAACGAGTAGAAAGAAGACCCAATCGGTCCGAATTAGATAACGTAGATTTTTCATGATAGCACAAGCTTAGAAATAAGGGCGATTGACAGAGAGTTGCCAATCGCCTTTGATGCATCTTAAGAGTCAATATTTATTCGGGTTTGCTGTGCCACTCGTGGAAGAGGCCGCTGGGATCTCTAAGTTTAAGATTAGAAAGAAAGAGACCCTAAGA
>CAZHOC010000942.1:0-3201 GCA_964534295.1 uncultured Bacteroidia bacterium
GAGTATAGATAAGGTCCGCCGATGGCTTTGGTCTGCGAGTACAGATCAGTTTAGTGGGGCAACAATTTACCCTGCGGGAACGCTCAGTGTAGTCGAAACGATAAACGAAAACGGTATTCGTAAGCTAAGTTATACTGATTTGATGGGGAGAATCGTTCTGCAACGCAGCCAAATAGATAACAACTCTACGACTAATAAGGCTGAAGAATGGGCTAATACTTATTACCTCTACGATGACTTTGGGAACCTCAGACATGTGATTCAACCCGAGGGATGTAAGCAATTAAATGGGAACGGCTGGAACCTCTACGGTGGCAATATTTTAGAGGAATTTGTCTTTAGCTACGAATACGATAATCGCCATCGAATGAGTAAAAAACGCATTCCCGGAGCAGACTGGGAGTATCAAGTCTATGATAAGCTTGACCGTTTGATCCTCAATCAGGATGGGAATCTACGGGCTAGTAAACAATGGCGTTTTACGAAGTTTGATGTGATAGGACGCCCCATACAAACGGGTCTATATTTTGGGGGAACGGCCCAATTGGACGCCCTCCAAGCAATGGCTGACAATGCTAGCCAAATCTATGAAACGCCCAACAATAGTCCTTTTGGCTATAGCAATCAGGCTTTTCCGGTATTGTCGAGCTATAATCCTGAAATCTATTCGGTGAGCTTTTTTGATGATTATGATTTCAACCGCAATGGTACAGATCAGGATGCAAATGAGGTTTCGATTGGTGAAGGATTTCTTGGCAGCAGCTTCACGGGTAGTAGTTTTGACGCTTTGCGCAACGATCGTACTCGTGGTTTGATAACAGGGGTGAAGGTCAAGGTCTTAGATGGCAGTAATCAGTATTTATTGACTCGGACTTATTACGATCGTTATGTTCGCGAACTGCAAACGCGAGCTGACAATCATCTTGGAGGGCAAGACCGAATTACTTATGACTATAATTTCGCGGGTGAATTGAAGCGTAGTCTGCATTTTCATCAAACGCCAGCGGAAGTGATGCATATCTACAAATCTTTTGAGTACGATCATCAAGGTCGCTTGCTGAAAGTTTGGCAGGATTTACAAAAGGGCTTTACCCTCCAATGGACGCCAGACCCGATATTACTCGTTTCCCAATCCTATGATGTGCGCGGACAGTTGAAGACCAAAAAGCTTCATTCTACCAATCAGGGAGCAAGTTTTCTACAATCGATTGATTACCTCTACAACATTAGAGGTTGGATGCGCAAGATCAATGAAATCCAAAACTGTGGCGATGATGAGCCTGAGTTTACGGAAACAGAGGGTTTAGGTGAGTTAGGGGAGCCGATTCTCGGAACGGGCGGTGAACCAGGGGGAGAAGTCCCTGAAAACGATCTCTTTGCTATGGAGCTGCGCTACAATCGTCTTACTAATGATTTGCCAACGAGCGTTCCTGCTCTTTACAATGGTAATATCGCCGGCATGATTTGGCAGACAAAGGGGGGACTTACGTGCGATCCGCAGGCTTATAGTTTTAGCTACGATGCCATGGATCGTCTCCAAAGTGCTCAATATGCGGAGCGAACGTCTGGCAATCATTGGAGTCAGCATGTGGATCGTTATTCACTCGAGGGCATTCAGTACGACCAAAATGGTAATATCCTCAACTTACAGCGTAAGGGGGTAACCGGCTTTAATGCAGCAAATGGGAGCTTTAGCTTTGGTATCATGGACGATCTGAATTACACCTATCGGGGCAATCGTCTCATCCGGGTGGAGGACAATGTGATTGATAACCTACCGATTGAGGTGGAGCGTTTTCGTGATCGTACTAAGAGCTTTCAGGCTTTCAATTTCAATACGCATGAGTATCGCTACGATGCCAATGGCAACATTACCTCAGATTACAACAAAGGGGTGAGCGTGAGCTATAATTCTTTCAATAAACCGGTTTTGGTAACCTTTACCGATGCCAATGATAGTCGCTTTGGGCAGCAGCTTCGCTATGTTTATACCGGCGATGGGACGAAAATCCGTCAGGAGGTCCTCAAGGCCAACGGCCAAGTAGAAAAGCAAACGGATTATGTCGGAGGTTTCCAGTACGAAACCCAAGCCAATAGTAATGGTAGCTTAGGGAATCGATCTCTGAAATTCTTCGCTCATGAAGAAGGCCGCGTTCGTCTCAATGGCAACAATCTTGAACTCGAATACTTCCTCAAAGATCATCTCGGCAACACTCGCGTTACTTTTGGCGACCCTGACCACAATGGTATTGCCAATCTCCTACAGGAGGATCATTACTATCCCTTCGGGATGAAACATAGTGGAGGTTTTGCCCAAGCTACACCGGTAAATCAGTATCGCTACAATGGGAAGGAGTATCAGGATGAGTTGAGCCTTGGCTGGTACGACTATGGTGCTCGTATGTATGATGCTAGTATCGGTAGATGGAATGGGGTGGACGCTTTGGCGGAGGAGTATGCTCGGGAAAGCCCTTTTACATATGTTGTGAATAATCCTATGGTTTTCATCGACCCAGATGGAAATAATCTTGGGAAGCCCTACTTACTCTTTAATGGTGATGATAATACCATATCCATTTATGACGATAATGATACTCCAGATGATTATAGTGATGATCAACACTTGGGGACATACAATGCTCACAACCGAGTAACTAGTACCTCTAATGGAAAGTGGGAAGATGGTGAATATGAAATGTTGGATAAAAATTATCCACATATGCATCCAAATCAAGTTGACGGTTATGGTATTCCTAGGGATAGCGATAATGGTTCTTATGGTAGTGGTGGAATATTGAGGGCAAAGTCCTTTAAGGAAACGACAACCGGTAAAATTAGAATTGGTATGGGGATACATGCTGGTAGGGAGTATCAAAACTGGGATACCGGTAGGGTTACAGAAGGGTGTATTCGAGTAACTCCTGATGCGTTTGATGCAATACTTGAAGCAATAGAAGAAAGAGGTCCCCTGCAAAAAATCATTATTAAGAATAATAGAGCATCTGAAAATTCGGATGAAGTCAATGATATCTTTCCTCGAACGGAACCCGAAGAAGAGGAATCAGATGATGAGGTCAAGGCAATTATGTAGGAGGAATTGAAATGATTTCCCTACAGCCTTTGTGGTTTAGTTTTCCAATCAAGCTTTTAAACAAAAACTCATTAATAATTCTATAAATGAAAACCCAATATCTTCTCTTA
>CAZHOC010000943.1:0-233 GCA_964534295.1 uncultured Bacteroidia bacterium
TGGCAATGTCTGGGGCTATGATGGCAGTACGGGTGATGTGGACTGGAGCTATGACTATCATCGGATGATGAATACTTTCCGGAAGTATCCTAAGATTGGCGGTTGGCTCTATACGGAGCACCATGATGTGATCAACGAATGGAATGGGTACTGGCGCTTTGACCGGACTGAAAAGGAGACCGGTATGGGCGGGATAGTGGCAGGAATGAGCCTCAAGGATCTGCATAGTCCGG
>CAZHOC010000943.1:243-3200 GCA_964534295.1 uncultured Bacteroidia bacterium
ATTTGCCAAACGGTTCAGGCGGGCTCTAATGTGGAGGTGCCCCTACAACTGTCCGTGATGACAGGGGAAGACTTTGGGGAGGAACTGATCGTCGAGTACGAAGTCGAAACCATCAATTATATAGGAGAAACGGAAAAAAATCTCAGTGGTAGCCGGAGAGTTAAATATGAGCCTTGGATGCAAGCAAGCCTTGATCCTATGTTATTGGTCTTACCTCCTACACCAGGCCTCGCCACTGTCAAGCTTTGGGTGAAGACTAGCGAAGGGGTAATCTTGCAACGAAACTTCATGCATTTGGAGATCGAAGGAGAATTTAATAGGGAGGATGTCGCGATTATTTCCGTCGCTCCTGATGCTCATAAGGAAGCGAGCTTTAGTCTAAAGCAATGGAGTGTGATGCAAGGCCTCAAAGTCAATGGGGCAGGAGAGGGGCATTTTAGATATAGTGTAGAGATTCCTGCTTCGCAGAACGCTAGACGCGTCAAGCAAGCATATGTGCTCTTGGAGCTTTCGGCTAAGGAACTCTTTGATAAGGATAAACAGGAGGGCTTTGATAAGCAGCAAAACTATATGCTTGGTGATAAAGTCTCTCCTAGCCGCAATCCCAATGCCTATCCCATGAGCGACGAGAGGATGTTTCCTTCTAAAGTCTCTATTTGGGTCAATGGCGAAAAGGTGCATACCCAACTGTTAGCAGACGATCCTGCGGATCATAGAGGAGTACTTTCTTGGCATCATCAGCTCCAAGACCGCAAGTTGCGCGAAGCGGGCTCTTACGGCTATATGGTCAAGGTGCCATTGTCCAGGAGCTTGATCAATAAAATCTTGAAGAAGGAAGGGATGTTTCACCTACAAATTAAAACCGAAGGAGAAGGAGGTGTTTCGGTTTATGGTCGTGAGTTTGGGCGCTATCCTTTTGATCCTAGTCTGATTTTGAAGTATTAAGACGGTAATTCAACAAATCGCCTAAGGATCGAACCATATGTTTGAGCCTTGGAGTGCCTGTATGCCCATATTGGATGAGTCATTCAACCCAAAGATTCTTACAGTATGAGCATTACTCCAATTCTCTCCCTCAGCTTTATTTTGCTGCTTTTTGGTGGTGAAAAAAACGAACCACTTCGACCTAGTTTTCAAACAGGAGACGATCCCAAGCCAAGCCACGCTCAGTGGCAGCTGGTGGAGGCTTTGTCAGATGAGTTTGCAGGAAATAGTCTTGACCTGAGTAAATGGCGTAATACAGATCCTCACGGTTGGATTGGCCGTGCTCCTGGCCTGTTTAAGAAGAATACTGTCTCGGTGGACGAAGGCAATATGCGTATCACCAATTACAAGCTCTCAGCTCCTGAGACCCACAATGGCAAAGAATTTACCCACGCTGGCGGTCATTTGACTTCCGAAAATAAGGCACAAGTTGGCTATTATTTTGAGGCTCGTATGAAAGCGGGTAAGACCTTCATGTCATCTACTTTTTGGCTGATCAATTATCGCAATGATAGTGAGGGCTGCGATCGCCGTACCACAGAGCTTGATATCCAAGAATGCGTTGGCTACATCAATAATGACGCAAAATGGGCCAAGGATTTTGATCAATCTATGCACTCAAATACCCACAGTCGTAATATTAGTTGTGAGGAAGCCAAGGGGTCCCGAGGTCAAAATGCACTTACCGGAGGCAAAGTGTGGGAGGATTATCATACTTACGGCGCGTGGTGGAAAAGTCCCACTGAGATTCAATTTTTCTTAGATGGGAAATACCTCGAATCAGTGGAGCCTTACGCAGATTTTGATCTCCCCATGCATATCAAATTGGTCAGCGAAACCTATGATTGGAATCCGGTACCAGCCGATGGCGGCATGAATGGCTCTTGGGAAGATCGAACTACTTTTTATGACTGGGTGAGGACTTGGAAACTGATACCGAAGAAATAATCAGGCTAGGGGAGAGGGCAAGGCTCAGTTGTCCTCCGCTAATTTGGCTATGGTCGCTTGCAATCCTGCCAAGTCTGCTGCCTCATTAAATTGTCCATCAATGGCCGTAGGTCCCATATTTTGGATTTTGTAATCGGGTAGGGATTCTTGAAAAAGTAAGTAGACGATCGTATCCACAATTTTCTCTTTCAGAACGTGATTGACCTTGTAGGTCTGAATCAAAGAGTTTTCAATCCCTAGATGCACCATTTCGTGTATGATGGTATTAGCTGGTTTGTCATACCTCATGAAGGCTCCCTCAGCGTTCGTTAGAAGCGTTATGTTGCCAGTTTCAGGATCATAGCTACCTCCGGTGCCATAAAGGGTTAAAATGATCTCATAGGACTCATACAGCTTGAAATCCCACTCCCACTCGCTGCGCTCCTTTGCAAGCTTCTCCATAGCGGAGACGAGCAGGGCTTTTTGGGAAAGGATTTTTGCGAGTGCCTTATCATAATTTTCCCTTTGGTAAATGCCTCCTTCCAGCAAATTGTAAATAGTGGCATAGTCCTCATTACCAAATTCACCGCCTTTGGACTTTTGGATCAAACTGTCAATCGCCTGATTCTTAGGTAGATTAATTTGATAGCCTTGCGATTCTAGGAAGCTGATATCATTGATTGTCCTCCAGATAGATGTTGCTTCTTGTTCTATGGAAGGATGCCCGATGATCAAGGTATCCTCAAAGCTTTGAGATACACAAGATTGCTGGCAGAGGAGGATGATAAGAATCGAGAGGAACGTTTTGGCCATTGTCTTCATGTGGGTATAAAAAGCAAACGCTACTAAGCTCGACAATATTTGCAAATTGCTTTGTTATTGCTTGCTATTTTGGGGCTCTGGTTTAGGGTTTACTCCCGAAAGCTTTCGGGAGCGCAGAACGCTTATCCCTGGATGTTAAAATCGATTTTTCATGGAAAACGTAGCTACACAAAATTTGTTGAGCGTCTTAGAGTTAGAAACATGGTTACGTATTAAAGTTTAGT
>CAZHOC010000944.1:0-3200 GCA_964534295.1 uncultured Bacteroidia bacterium
TTGGGTCTTTGGATCAGGGCGGATGAAAAAGCGGCTCCGGGTGGCAGCCTTTATCTGCGGATGAAGCTACTTAGATTCTAGCGTTCGGCGACTAGCCGCATAACAAACTTCATGCAGATTTTGGTAGATATCCATCGCATAAATCTTACGATTTAGACGCGTTGGATGCACTCGATTGGACATAAAAACTATCACCAAGTCCTCTTCCGGGTCGGCCCAAGTAAACATGCCTGTGTAGCCAGAATGGCCAAAGCTACTTGCCGAAGCACTAGGAGCCACATAACCTCTTTCCGGCTCATCCAATCTTGGTTTATCAAAGCCCAGTCCCCGTCTGTTTCCCGCTTCGCGGAACTGGTAAGCGGTAAATTCTTGCATACTCGCCTCTGGAATGACCTGCTCTCCTCCGTAAGCCCCCATATTGGCATACATTTGCATAATCTTGGCCAAATCATTAGCAGTGCCAAAGAGCCCCGCATTGCCAGAAACGCCTCCCATCATAGAAGCACCTTCATCATGAACATAGCCGTGGAGCAATTCCTGTCTAAAAAATGTATCCTGCTCTGTTGGGACGATTCGATCCATGGGAAAATGTTGCCAAGCGTTCCATGTAATGGTGTAAGCCCCTAGCTTTCGATAAACAGCATCCTTACAGTAAGTCTCATAATCACGCCCCGTCATTTGGGTGATCATATCTGGATATAGGTAAAAAGAAAGCCCGGAATATAAATACCCGGGATTTTCGTTGAGAGGAGACTTTTTAATGGCTTCGTACATCTTCTCTCGATAATCTTTGTGGAGATAAAGTTGAGAGGAGACCTTAACCGGAAATGTGGCCGAAGAATCCATCGCAAAAGTATTCTTCTTAAACTTTAAGGGCTTTTTGAAGAGCCATTTATTCCACCAGGGTACGGTAGAGGTCCAATAGGGTATCCATGCTTTGAGGCGAGCATTATGCGCCAAAACACTGCGCCAAGTCAAATCCGCTTTATTGCTCCCTTCAAAATCCGGCCAATAGGCAGACATAGGCGCTTCCAAATCAAACTTGCCCGCCCCATGCAATTGCATCAGAGCCGGTAGCGGTCCCGTGATTTTGGTTACTGAGGCAAAGTCAAAAATATCGTCCGTTTTGGTAGGGATTTGCTTGTCGTAGGTATGGTAGCCATAGGCTTTTTCGTAGACTACTTTGTTGTTTTTGGCTACGAGGAGGACCCCTCCGGGGAACGCTTCCGCTTCCAGGCCGAGGCCTACGATAGAGTCTAGTTTCATCTCTAACCAGCCGCCATCCCACTTGACTTCCTCAGGGTTACCATACTGCAAACGTAAGCCACCCTTCGTCTCAATCCCAAAACCAAAGGGGAAGTTTTCGTTGATGGTTACGGGAAGTTTGCCACTCGCACCTATAGCGCCGAAAAGCATTTGCGCACTAAGTTCCTCGCTTAGCTTATTGCCTTGATAGGCTACCAAGATTCCTTCGGCCTGCTCGACCCCATTGATTTTATCTAAGGTATAGGGGTTACGCATGGCTACAACCACCGCTTTTCCTGAAGCAGAAAGTTCACTAATGAGGTTCTTAACGGCTTGATTGTAGATGATTTTATTCCGCGGTCTGCTTTGCAGTTGATGCAATCCTAGGATAACTACATCATAATCGGCGGCCTTTTGCATCACTGCTGCCGTTTGCCCACTGCTTGCGTCTGGTTTAAGGTTGGCGTATTCCATTTGCGTGTAGCGTCCTAACATATCCTGAAAATCAGAACGCTGGCCACTTTTATTAATAGATACTGCTAAAAAGCGCTTGCTTTCTAGATTCTTAAAAGGGAGAATATCGTTTTGATTGCGGATCAGGGTCAAAGAAGCCGCTAGAAGCTCGCGATTTAGCTGATGGGCTTCACTTGTATTAATGTCTTTATAGAGGCTCTGGCGTTCCACGGAGTGGTAATCTGCTAAGCCTAACCAATATTTGGCCAACAATAATTTGCGGCATTTTCGATCTAGCTCCATTTGATCCAACTCTCCTGTCTTCAGCGCGGCTTCAATGGCAGCAATCGCTTTGGGCACATCTTGAGGAAATACCAAGGCATCGTTACCAGCTTTGAGGGCCTCCACCTCTACCCTACCGATCTCATAGTATTTGGCAACTCCTTGCATATTGAGGGCGTCGGTAAAGACAATTCCTTGAAAGCCTAATTCTTTTTGAAGTAGACCTGTGACAATAGGATTTGAAAGTGTAGATGGCTGTTTGGGCCGATCATCCAGCGCCGGAATATTTAAATGGGCCACCATCACTCCTCCCAAGCCTTTCTGCATGAGTTGCTGAAAGGGGTAGAGTTCAATATCACGAAGTCGATTGATGTCGTGATTGATTTGCGGCAAATCATGATGAGAATCGACATCCGTATCACCATGACCAGGAAAGTGCTTGGCCGAGGTCAGGATGTTTCCATCTTGTAATCCCTGCATATAGGCAAGGCCTTTGCGAGCGACTAGTTCTTTGTCCTCACCAAAGGACCTATAATTGATTACAGGATTAGCAGCATTGTTGTTAACATCTACCACGGGAGCAAAGTTGACATGCAAGCCAATGCGCTTGAATTGCCGGGCAATCTCTACTCCCATCTTATATATTAGCTCATCGTCTTGGATAGCGCCAAGGCACATTTGATAAGGATAGCTGATCGTACTATCCAGTCGCATCCCTAAGCCCCACTCACCATCTAAGGATACCATCAGTGGTACTTTGGCCAGGGATTGATAAGCGTTGACCTGCCTTGCTTGACGATCGGGTCCTCCTTGAAAGAAGATTACGCCTCCTATCCCATATTGCTCCACTAGTTTTTTGATCTCCCTTTCATGTTCAGGCCCACGGTTACTATAAGCAGCCACTTGAAACAACTGTCCAATTCGTTCTTGAGGACTCAAATTTTGCATGATTGAATCGACCCAAGCATTGGCAGCATCATAAAAGGGGGGTAAAGTCGCAACATTTTGCGCGTTTGCGCCGAAAACTGCACAAATCAGGAGTAAACAGGCAAATAATCGAGCTTTTAGCTGGTGCATATAATTGATTTTGAAGGAAATTTGCGGGTTTCTGCGGACTTTCTCAAAAAAACTTGCAAAAACTTGCATGATTTTGCGGTTTTATCTTTATACTTGCAATGTAAATGCGCATCAAAACGCAAAATCATGCTTAAAGACGAAAG
>CAZHOC010000945.1:0-3199 GCA_964534295.1 uncultured Bacteroidia bacterium
ACCGCCACCACGCACGAAAAACCCACTACTCCCCTCCCCTGCTGCTTTGACTCCGGGTAAGAGCTGGATGGTTTTAAGGATATCGGTTTCACCGAACAGTACCGGTAGTTTTTTGATCTCTTTAATCGAGAGGGTTTCGACTCCCATCTCGGTAGATTGGATCCGTTCACTAGAAGATTCGGCCGAGATCACGACTTCCTCAGTCGTCGTTTCCATCTGGCCGAGGCGAACATCAAGCTTTACATTTTCGCTGAGATCAATTGTATCTGTCATGACGCCATAGCCCACAAAGCGAAACTGAACTACATAAGTGCCCGGTGGCACGCTCAAAGAATAAAAGCCATAGGAATTACTGTAAGCGCCCGCCTTGACTTCAGGGATATATACAGTCGCCCCGATCAAGCTTTCGCCATTGGCATCATCATATACATAGCCACTTAGGGTAACGTTTTGACCAAAGCTTATGCCGATACCAAGTGTGAATAGTAGGGCAAGAAGAAGATTTCGTTTCATCGTTTTGATTGTTGATTTTGGTAGATGAAACGGGTGTTTTTGGGGTCTGCTGACCGGATTCAGCTTTCAGGACATTCGGATTCATGAATCAGGACATCATTTTTTCAGCTTAAATCCCTAATTTCCGCCATGGAAGCCATCAGAACTGAAGCAAAAGCCCTTATCGGCAAAGGAGACCTCAAAAAAGTTTTTCGTTATCTAGACGGGGTCAAGGATCAATTTTCTAAGACGGAACAAAATACCCTCATCGAAATGTCTCGTCGATTCAAGAAGCTGAGTCGCGACGAACGCATGGAAATGATTGATTCCCGTGAGGCCAATGCTGGATATAGCAAGCTCACTTCTGCCCTACTGATGTACTTAGAAGAACTTGGTGAAGGAGGGGACGAAGCGTTCGGCGAAGCCGCTGAAACTCCACCCGCCAATCAAAAAACCAAAATCCTCTTTCTCGCTTCCAACCCGAGTAGCACAGGGCGTCTCAAACTCGACAAGGAGATACGAGAGATCGAAGAAGGCCTACGCCGCGCCAATCATAGAGACTCCTTTGAGTTGATTCAAAAGTGGGCAGTGCGTCCAGCCGACCTCAGACGTGCTATGCTGGATGAAAATCCCCAGATCGTGCATTTCTCCGGTCATGGTGTAACTACAGGCTTGACTGAAGAGGCGGTAGAAGGGAGCCGTAACCTCATCTTTGAGGAGGAAGAAACCAATCTAAATGATTACGATGGTGGGATCGTAGTCGAGGACGATCAAGGCAATATGAAGGTCTTACCCGCGAAAGCATTGGCGAGCCTTTTTAAACTATTTGAGGGTTCGGTCCGTTGTGTATTGCTCAACGCCTGTTATTCGCAATCACAGGCAAAGGAGTTAAAGCCACACGTGCCTTACATCATTGGCATGAATAAGGCCGTCCCAGATAATGCCGCTATTGTGTTTGCAACCGGCTTTTATGACGCACTGGGAGCAGGCAAGGACATCGCAGAAGCCTTTGAGCATGGCAAGGTAGCCGTGGAATTTGAAGGCATCGCAGGCGCCGATATCATGGTGCTTGATAGCCAATAGTGCATGAAACACGAAATCAAGATTCATTACGACCTCTTTGATCAGGCCTCTCAACTGGCCGAAGACGAAGCGGCCTTGCTCGATGCTGCCCTCAAAGCGACAGATACTGCCTATGCCCCTTTTTCAAATTTCTTGGTGGGCTGTGCCATTCAACTTGCTGACGGCAGCATTATTACTGGTAATAATCAAGAAAACATCGCCTTTCCCTCAGGTATGTGCGCAGAGCGAACTGCCTTATTTTATGCTGGCTCACTCGGCAAGGGGGACCAAATTGTAAAATTGGCCGTGAGGGCACGCACAGAGCACAAACCCATCGACGTACCCGTAATGCCTTGTGGTGCTTGCCGCCAGGTGATGGTCGAATATGAAAACCTTTCCCAGCGTCCCATGATCATTCTTTCCCAAGGAATTACGGGCCAGATCATGCGGCTAGTAGGGGTGAAACAGACTTTGTTGCCGCTGAATTTTGATATTGAGTTTTAGTTTTTTTACTGCTGCGAAGAACGCTCATCTCTAAACATCCCCATTTCGTCAAACATCCCCTTCAAAGTGGATTGATGAGAAGAGTTTAGCCGTAGGCTATTTGCGGAGTGGATGTTTGATTCTTACTGCTGCGCAGAACGCTCACCTCTAACAGATCGATTCCTCCCCCTTAATCCCCCTCCGAAGGGGGAAATGGTTTTGTAAACCGAGGGTTTTATCCTCCTTCGGAGACGGTAGGGGGAAGAAAATTGGAAATGATTTGGAGCTTCATCGGTAGGTGCGCGCATGCATGCCGCACCGGCACAAGCGTTCCGCGAAGCGGTAAACCCAAAAAGATCACTTAAAATACCAACCGAGAGACACACCGTATATCCAACCGTTGTTGCCGGGTTTTCTGGCTTGGTGAGTAAAGGCCCCGTTCTCGCTATTGACTAGATTGACTGATCCTCCCTCTAAGGTAGAGCCGACCTTATGCCAATATCTAATGGAAGGCTGCAGATATAGTCCTTTCCAGAGAAACAGATTGTAGTAAAGCCCACCGCCCAAAGACCAGGTCGTATAGTTGACCACCTGATCGTTGTAATCCACTACCCGAAACATCGTGCCTTTTGGTTCAAAATTTAGGCTGAAGCCTTTATAAAAATAACCAACACCAATACCATAAGAAAAAGGAGTGCTGATGGATTGGTAAAGAGATTTTTCGGTATCGGATAAGATGTTGGCATAATCCAGCCCGATCCCAAATGAGGCTTCAAGGGAGAGATTTTTCTCCGTAACGTAGTTGAAGGCGATATTTCCCCCTCTTAGTACTATGGGTTGGTGCAAGCCGGCTAAAACCGAAAAGTTTCCTAATTCAGGTCTTACTCCAGGGGTCCTTTGAGCCAGTACATTTACGAGAAAAAAGCAGAAGATCGGAAGCAAAATGAAATGTTTCATATGTTTAGTTTTTAATGATGATGCACAAAACTAAACGGGCAGAATGCGGCAAACATTCACCTATGTTAACTAATCATTTTGCATCATTTGATGCCTGATACGGCTTAAAGATTGGGGTCTGATGCCAAGATAAGAGGCAATATACTTTTGCGGGATTTGGTTAAATATTTCACGTCGATTGGCAATTAAATCTTGGTATCTCGCC
>CAZHOC010000946.1:0-891 GCA_964534295.1 uncultured Bacteroidia bacterium
GTTAAACGTTCCCCAAGGGGATAAAAAAAGAGCCAAGGCAATCAAATCACAGGAAGATGATCCTTGGGATTTTTGGCTATTTGAGATTTATGCCAGCGGCAATATGTCTTTGCAGTCGCAGCGCACCACTGCCAATGTTTGGTCTGGCTTAGAAGCAGAACGTGTTACTGAGGAATATCGCATCCGCCTACGCCCTTATTACAATTTTAGATTGCAGACGATTAAACGTGATTCACTCGAGCCTTTGGTGAGCCGAGTGGAGCGCTATGGCTTCAACGGCAGCGTAGTAAAAAGTCTGGGCGATCACTGGTCTGTGGGTATCTTCCACAATGCCATGACAGATAACTTTCAAAATATCAACTGGGGGACCAGCTTAGGCCCCGCCCTTGAATATAATATCTTCCCATACGATGAAGTGGCACGCAGAGAATTTACCATTGCCTATCGCACAGGCTACCTCTATCGCGATTATCTGGAAGAAACTATTTATGGCCAGTTCAACGAGCATCTCTTAAACCAATCTTTGAGCGTTGATCTCCGTATTCGTGAACCTTGGGGTTCTGTTTTCGCAGGCTTGCGTGGCTCTCACTTTTTCAACGACTTTAGCAAAAATCGCCTCGCCTTCAATAGCCGTCTCAATTGGCGTGTATTCAAAGGGCTAAACATGAATCTAAGGGGTGATTTTGCCTTGATCAATGACCAAATCAATCTCCCGAAGGGAGACGCTAGCCTGGAGGATATCCTATTGGCTCAAACCCAATTAGCGACCAACTACAATGTATTTCTGTCGGCCGGTTTGAGCTATAACTTTGGCTCTATCTATAACAATGTGGTCAATACCAGATTGTAAAATTTCTAAACATTTTCTTCTTCATATAACAGGTGTGCCTT
>CAZHOC010000946.1:901-3198 GCA_964534295.1 uncultured Bacteroidia bacterium
GTGAACCTGTTACTTTTTGAATTGAGGCGTTTTGAAAATAGCTTATGGTCATTTTGACCATAATTACTATCTTTCAACAAACAAAGTCTCATGAAATCGATTTATTGCTTAATCCTCAGTTCGTTGATAATCATTGTGGCATGTAACTCTAACCAAAAGGTAGGCAGCCACTCTCAGCCAGATGCTTACTTGCGGGCCCTATCTGTAGATGAACCGATTGTCAAACGCCATCAATATCAAGCGAAGTATGAGCCAGCCACGGGAGTTTTGCATGGAGCGGGGCAAGATCTCCATAGTTTTCAGGAATATGCTGAACTAATGGGGCCAAAACAGCATCCTATTTTCTATATGACTTATACCAGCATAACACAACCTATCGCAGGAATTGTGGATTGGGGCCATCGTTTGAAGGAGGAACTCGACTCCCTTCCAGCTGACGTAATGCCTCAAGTCGGACTCAATATGACTGGAGGCAATGATGATGGTTCAGGGCAGGTAGAAGGGGTGGCGGCGGGCCATTTCGATGAACAGATCGAAGCATTTATCAAGGCGCTCAATGCAACTGATAGGAGATGCTATGTTCGCATTGGCTATGAATTTGAAGGTGCTTGGAATGCTTATCATCCACCTGCTTTTGCGGCTTCCTTCATCAAAATCACCCAAGCTATGCGAGAGGCTGAGTTAAAAGCCGCTACAGTTTGGTGTTCCGGCGGTGGTTCTGCTAATTTTATGCCTTGGGATCAGCTACTCGAATATTACCCTGGAGATCAATGGGTAGATTGGTGGGGAATTGATATTTTTTCGCCCGAAGAAATCACTGACTCCCGCTTACTGGCCTTTTTACAAAAAGCTGAAGAGCACCAAAAACCCGTAATGATTGGAGAGACTACTCCACGTTATGTTGGGACTTTAGGGGGGATCACTTCGTGGAACGCTTGGTTCAAGCCTTTTTTTCAACTCGTTTACACAAATCCTCAAATCAAGGCTATTTCCTATATCAATTGGGATTGGGCCTTTTGGTCTGACAGCCTGGGATTTCAATGGCATGATTGGCAGGACGCTCGGATTCAACAAAATGATACCATAAGCAAGGCTTATCTACATGAACTCAGCAAAGAAATCTTTATCCATGCCGGAACATGGCCATAAAAAAGCCTCCACAGCCCTGCTCCATCAGGCTGTAGAGGTTATATTTCTTATCAGATACAATTACTTATTAGCAGCCTTTAAGGCTTCAAGCTCTGCCTTGAGTATTTCTAATTGTTCACCCTGAGCCTCAATCAATGCTTGTTGGTCTTGAACTGCCTTAACCAATACTGGAACCAAGTCAGAATAGTAAACGCCCAAACGATCGAGTTCATATTCTTCATGATCCCCCGTTTCTTCATTGACTTTGAAGTCATGCGTTTTCACCACCTCTGGCACCGTTTCTTGAAGGTCCTGAGCGATCAGCCCTAGCTTACGACTTGGATGAGGATTGGGATCGTTGATCCAGTTAAAACTAACGGGTTTTAATGCTAGGACCGTTTGGAGACCGTATTCGATCTGCTGAATGTTGGTCTTGTCTCTTCTATCAGAGGTATTGACGGTACCACTCGTCGCATATACATCATCATAACGAAGGGAAGCCGTGCCTAAATCATAGGTATTATCGATAGTAGGCCTAAGGTCTCCTCGGGCGGCAATTTCACTGGTACCACCGTCTTCAAAGTACTCGACTGTTTGTAGCCTGATCCTTCCGTTGACATGTAGCGCGTCCAAAGGCACCGTGGTGCCGATTCCTACATTTCCATTTTTACGTACGGTCATAGCATTGGCTCGAGAACTAGGGCCAGTACCGATACCAATCTCAAAGATAGGATCAGATGATATCCAAGAAGTAGCACTCCCGCCGCCTACATTATAGCGACCAATAGCAGTAGAACTAAAGCTTTGAGCCCTGACAGCATTACCAATGGCGATAGAATAAATAGCTTGGGCCTCAGCAAAATATCCCGCCGCAAAAGAGTAGTTTTCCTCCGCATCTGTACTGTAGCCTAAAGCCGTAGAGCCTAGAGCGAAGGCATCTGTATTGAATCCCATAGCTGTTGAATATTGCCCATCGGCATTCGTAAAAAAGCCTGAAGCGAAGGCATAACTATTGGTAGCCTCAGTATCACGCCCCATCGCTGTGGCGCCAAATCCTTGCGCTCGCGTGTTAAGCCCACTAGCAAAAGAGTAAAGTCCAATAGAGTCTCTATTCCAATAAGTAGAGGCTGCTCCGGTGGCAACAGTACCCACTCTAAAGGCATGCAAAT
>CAZHOC010000947.1:0-3197 GCA_964534295.1 uncultured Bacteroidia bacterium
ACCCTTGAGATGAAAAGCATATTGCTGATAGCTGATCAACTCTCTTTGTTCATGGTTTTGCTCCCAGCCATCTTCTTGATGGCTAAGCTCTATTAGTTGTCGAGTGCGAGTTTCTTCAAAAGAATCAACTACTGCTTCCATGTGTTTTAACTCTGATTCGGTAAACAAGCTAGCGTCAAACTCGCGCGCTGCTTGAAAACGCTCCCCTACCCCACCGTGATCATACAGTTCTTCCTCAATCCGGATATAGTTTTGTGCTTCCAGGATCCCAAAGAGTTCATGAAAATGTGAAGGAACTGGTCCATAGGGAATCGCTCGATAATTACAGCCTGAGATCGAAAATCCACTCTCTTTGAAGTTGAGGAAGTCGCTGTAAAAGAGCAGCTTATTGAGCCTTGTCTTCAATGGATTTGCCTTCTGGGCAAAGTACAAGACATAGTTCGCTACCTTTTCAAAGGTCGGTTTCACAAAACCCGTAAACTCATTGGCCTCCATGTGAAAATTCCACAGATATTGGACCACAGCGTCTAAACGATCTTTTTGTAAAAGCTTATCAAGTACTGCATTGACTTTACGATAGGCATTAGGAGAAAAGATCGATTCTTTTTCTTCGACAAAGCGAGCAAACTGCTTGGGCTCTTGCGCCAAACGAATCAGTTTTGCATTGGCCGGACTCGGAATTTCACCATTTTCATAGTTGCGATAACTGTTGATGCCAAAGTCTAGGACCTCAGACATTTTCGCTGCCGACAAGCCATACTTCTCCCGTGTTGCCCGAATCTCGTCGGGAAAGGGGATGTGATGCAGGGCGCGATAGAGATTATGTACTTGTTGGAGATTGAGCTGATCCAATTCCTTGGTGCTAAAAGTCTCTCCGGTATCTTTACACTGGTAATAATGTTCCCAAATCTCAAATGACTCCTTACGGAAATCTCTCGTCGCCCACTCCTTTTTCAGGACTGCTTCACCGCCTGTGAATGGACTCTTAATCATTGTGTTAATCCGTTAAAAAAATATATCCGTTTATATCCTTCTATTCCTGGTACGGATAGCGTATCGCACGCTCCGCAGGGTGAAAACTGTAACAAAGGACTGGTCCATCGACTATGCCTAATGCCAGTTTTACATATACTTCTTGCCCTTTGACCTGAGTACCAAATTCCCAAAACTCTCGTCCGGGACGCACTCCGTCTGGCCTAGGACCCTTGTAGTAATTTTGATAAGTCAAGCGATCGATCACAGCCTCTCTCTCTTCTACATCTATCTCCAAGTCCAAAAGGCCTTGTAGATTTTTCTGCCGATCCAAAAACACCATCCCGTTTTGACTTTTAGTCTTTTGAAAGTCTTGCAGGAAGTGCTGGACTTTTTCGGGACTGACGATGTTTGGTTTTGGGGCTGACACGATCACCTGCATTCAACTTTACAGTACCAAAGTAAAGCAAAAAGAATTAACAAAACAACTTTAAAGTGAATTTTTATTAAATATTTTCACATTCCTCACTTTTTAGTGAAAAATAGCACCTAAAAGCCTCTTTTTTATTGCTTCACAAAACGCTCAACCCTCTGCTGATCGCCAATTTGCGCCCTAATCAAGTAGATTCCGGACGGCCAATGGCTTACTTCCAACTCAAAAATCTCACTTTTTAGTGAATTTTGATAAAACTGCTGCCCCATGAGATTGAGCACCTCTAAACTGTTGATGGGACTAGCGCTCTTTAGGGTCAATCGCTCGTTTGCCGGATTTGGCATCAAATGTAAAGAAGCCTTAGTTTGGTTAAAGTCTTCCTTGAGGGAGGTAGCGTTCCCGAAGGGTGGCGCCAACGGCATAAGTGGATTCCCTCCTCCACCAATACTCGATGGACCATTATTGTCCACCACATGCAGATTGAGAAAGATACGATCCATATCCCTGCCCCAAGGAGTATTTTTATTAGGCTCCTTAAAAGGGAATCCCCAAGCTGTTTCAAATTCATCGAGCACTCGCCCATCTGGCGACCACTCGGTTTCTATCGCGTAGACATCCCAAGCAGTATCATCGACTAGATAGGCTCCGTATTTTTGAAAGGCTTCTGCCAGTATCTGTCCCGGAACGCTCTCAAAGGCCATAGAGTCTAAGTCCAACCAAATCGGCAAGGCCAGTAATGCGCCCATACGACAGGCTGTAACGACGGGCTGGGCACGTTGCGTACCATAAACACCAGCAGCATAGCCATCCGCCCTAATGGCTGGCCAACGGTACCCCTCTGTAGCAGCATCGTAAAAGAGGTTTTTGGCAGCAAATAAATTGACTTTTAAGGCATGTCTAATGGTATCCTTGGGATCGTCCAACTCTCCGAGACGGATTGTCCCCCCAATCGCCGAAAGTCCTGAACCCCCATGCGCGCCCCTGATGCCGTCCCCATACAAATCCACATCAGGCGGCACAAACTGACTAGTAGATTGTCCGGCCACACATTGAGAAAAAGGCTGGGTTTGTTTGATCGTCCGTCCGTCGGGCATCAAAACCGCTAAGCCGGAGTTAGGGGTCAGACCGTCCCAAGTGCTAGGACTAACGATAAAATCAGGCGGAATAGGTGCATCAAATAGAACAGGGCCTTCGATCGGGCAGCGATCCTTGCTATTGTCCCAACCAGCGTAGTTAGTATGGACGCTTTGTAGGTTTTCCTGCGGTCGCAGAACGATAAGATCTTCATCTACCGTCATGCCAAAACTCATCGCCGGCTCGATCAAGGCGGGTACATAAACCGCCTGGTCTCCAATAGGCATATTCCAAATGGAAGTATCAGCAAAAGGCCAAAGAAAGGGATCACGGGTGTTTTGGGAATGAATCGAGCTAAGGCAGAGTAGCAGCGTTAGCAGGCTTAGTAAAGGCTTCATGAAAAAGGTTAACTAGGATAAGCGTTCTGCGAAGCAGCAGGAAGAATAAAGATACCGGATAATGCTCATAAACTCGCATTTCCGGCATGACGGTATTTCTCTATGCCTAGGTCTGAAGCTCCTCATTAGTCATCCCGGCCAAGGAACGCGAGCCGGGATCTTGATGGATAAGCGTTCTACAATTATATTTTTGAGGAAAGGAGATTTCTCGTCGCTTCGCTCGCTCGAAAAGAATACTCGAGGAATTCTCGATTTTCTCCGCTTTTCCCCTTCGAAGGCTACGGCTCTTACATATCTATTTCGAAGGATTGAAATATCAT
>CAZHOC010000948.1:0-3192 GCA_964534295.1 uncultured Bacteroidia bacterium
ATCGTGGCACTGGCGTGCGTGGAAAGAATTCAAAAGGATTCCGTCTACATTCAAATGCGCGTTTTGCTGAGATTTCTAACGCGACTATGGATGTGTACTACGATGTAGAACGCGCATCTAAAACAACGCCTCCCCAAACCAGAGTTACGATTTTCCTTTCCTCTGGAAATGATAATTTCATGGACTCTAGTACTCACCCAGATGAGATCGCCAATGCGACTAGCTTCCTAGAAAATTTACAATTTGAGGTTACCAAGTACGAACTGGGCCTTTCGATCGAAGCACAAGAAAAATTGATCGAAAAAGAGATTCGTAATCATGAAAAAATGGTAAACGATTCTATTTCCTTGCAACAGAAATTGGCAGAAACCATTGAGAATATTGAAAACAATAAAGTGGCCCGCGCCAATCAGTTAGTTAAGATTGAAGAAGAACGTCAGCGTCTGATCAATATTCAGCAGACATTAGCGCGTATCGAACAGCATGGTCTTGACGCTCTTGAAGATGATAGCATTGAGACGATGGAAAAGGAAATGGAAAATGTTTCCCGTCAGCCTACTGAAGAAACTATTCCAGTAAAAGACGAAGGAAATAAAGATCAGGATGATAATAATTGAACACTTTAGATAGTGTTTGGGCCTTTTTAAGGTTTAATAAATTCAACCGTCCCTCAAATTATATTGGGGGACGGTTCTTTTTTTGAGGTTATACAAGGCCTCGGATTAAGTTTCTTTACGTTAGGAATAGTAGCTAACTTGGCTTACTAAATTTTGACACCTCATCAATTGAGGTCAGTGCGTATCATTGTATTGTGAAGAAACTATTGATCATTTTTGGGCTAATTGGAAGCGTATATTCTAGCTATGCCCAAATCGGCGGACGTAACGTCTACGATTTTTTGAATCTTACCCCTACTGGCAGGTTGGTGGCACTCGGTGGTGTGAATGTCTCCACTATGGACGATGATCCGAATCAAGCGGCCCAAAACCCTGCTTTGCTAAATGACTCAATGCATAACCATCTCTCCCTGTCCTTTTCAAATTATTTGGCTGGGATCGTTTATGGTTATACAAGTTATGCATACCACAAAGAAGGGATAGGAACGTTCCACGCAGGGGTACAATACGTCAACTATGGCAAAATGATAGAGGCGGATCCCTTTGGTAATATCACGGGTGAGTTTGGTGCTGGTGATGTAGCCGTAATTGTGGGCTATGCGAGGGGCTGGAAGCAGTTTTCTTATGGTGCTAATCTCAAGTTTATTAGTTCTACGCTAGCTCCTGGTTACAATTCTACGGGTATTGCCATGGACCTAGGGGGAGCCTACCGCTCCAAAGACAAGTTGTTCTCAGCAGGAGTAAACGTCAGGAACCTAGGCACTCAGCTGACTACCTATGTGGCTGGAGGAGTACGAGAACCGCTACCCTTTGAAATCATAGCGGGTATCTCTCAGAAATTGCGGTATATGCCTTTACGCTTTTCTATCACTGCGACTAATCTAGATACGCCAAGACTGATCTACAAAGACCCCAATCCTGAACAGCAGTTTGACCTTGCTGGGAACCCCATTGACCCACCTAATCAAACTGTGGATTTGATTTTCAGGCACTTTGTTTTTGGAGGAGAGTTTTTGTTTGGCAAGGCATTGAGAATCCGCGCAGGATATAACCATTTACGCCGTCAGGAGTTAAGATCCGTAAACAGGGCAGGAATGACAGGTTTTTCCTTAGGAGCTGGTTTGCGTTTGAGCAGATTGTCCTTTGATTATGGTTTTGCTAGTTATGGAGTAAACAATTTTCAAATCCATCAATTTAGCCTAACTTATAATCTCAGTTCACCGAGCCAAGAGACTCCCTAAATCTTTCCCTGCCAGCTAATCGGCATTATGCTAACTATTCTGTATCTAATTTTTATTGGCCTCTGTCTGCTTTGGTTTTTAATAGCCAAACGCAAAGAGCTGCCTTTGTTGGTCGCCACCCATGCGATCTTACAATATGCCTTTACCTTAGTTTCGTGGTTTTTTCAGCTTAACTATGCCTTATCAGCTTTGCTGCTTGTCTTCTTAATGATCACAGCCCTTTTATTGATATGGGCTAGGAACTTGAACTATTCGAAGGAATTGGTGAGCATCAGAATGTTTTTCTCGATGTTGCAATGGGTAATTGTTTTTGCGGTGGGAATCTTCATCATGGCTAAATCTCCCTTCCAATATATTGTTCCCTCCTCTAGTTGGCACGGACATATTCCTGCTCATCAGTTATCAGTCCATCCGGTGATCAAAATGGGCGGCAATGTGATGCTTTTTACTACATTTTTTCAGCTAATCTTACATTGGGGGCAGAGCTGGAATATTAAAAAATCTTTAATTGATTTAGGTCCTATTGCGATTTATTTGATTGCAATCGCTGGATTGCGCTTTTATCAGGCGACCAATCTCACACATCCCTTTTCCTAAAAGATAGCTATTTGCTAATAGCTGAATGAGGCATTACTTTTGTTTCTGCTTTTTCACACGAGACAAACGCATCCTTCCTTTCACTGGGGCTTTGAAATTCATTGGTAGTACATCCTGAATGCTAGTTGTAGTATCTACAAATAGTCATGAAATAGGGAATTGGATTTCCAAATATTTCGATTTGGTTTAAATCTCTAATTGAGATAGAATTATTTCCTTGGAAAATCGTTCATCATACGTCTAGCAATGTTAATCAATCCGCCACGTGCGAGGGACCTACACTGAAATACTTATGTTTCAATCGAAGTTTTCGTTTGGCCTTCTGCTTGCCAGTCTGCTTTTCCCATTTGCCCTGCAAGCTCAGGCCCCTGTAGCCGCTTTTTCGGCTGACACCACGACCGGTTGTGCACCGTTCCCCTTGGTTGTCAATTTTCAAGACCAAAGTACCAATGGACCGACTGCATGGCTTTGGACCTTTGGTGATGCCAACGGGAGTAGTAGTACACTACAAAATCCAGCTTTTGTCTACAGTGCTCCTGGCTGCTACACAGTCAGTTTGACCGCTACCAACGCAAATGGGTCCAATACTGTCACCCAGACCTGTTTTATTGAGATTTTTGCTCAACCTACCCCAGACTTTACTGTCGATATTCCAGTGGGTTGTGCTCCTCTAACGGTCAATTTTAGTGATGCCTCCATCCCCAATGCGGCCGGTATAGTCGATTGGACATGGACAC
>CAZHOC010000949.1:0-3191 GCA_964534295.1 uncultured Bacteroidia bacterium
TGATAGATAATGGCGAAAAAGTATCGCTAGATTAGAATTTGGCTTATTTCTTCGAAAACGATATTGCCACTGATCAGATCAATGATGAAGTAATCGAACGCTTTATTAGACTAGATGATGGGGATATTGAATTTGCCTTGAAAAAGTGGCAATTCGCAAAGGACAAGGTGCTTGCGGACCTCTGCCAAAGAATTGCCAGTCGTCGCCTACTCAAATTGAGTATCAAGGAAGAAGCGTTCTCCGAGGAGATCATACACCAAAAACGCCTCGCCTGGAGCAAAAAGGCCAAAATCAGTCTAGAAGATGCCGCCTACTTTGTATTTAGTGGCGAAGTGTCTAATCAGCCTTATTTCGAAAACAGCAAAAAACCGATCATGATTTGGTACAAAAATGGTCAACTTAAAGACTTGAGTACCGCTTCAGACATGCAAAACATTCATGCCCTATCAGAGCCGGTAATTAAGTATTACCTTTGCCAGCCTGAGGAATTGACTGATTAGATTTTGTATGCTCGATCTGCTTGCTACCTACGAACTTAGTACCACTCAATGGATGTTGCTTGCCTTTTGTGGAGTCATCGTAGGCATGTCCAAAACAGGGGTAGCGGGCGTCTACAATATTACCCTTCCTATCCTTGCGATCATTTTTGGAGGCAAGGATTCCACCGGTATTCTTTTGCCAATCCTGCTTATGGCGGACCTCTTTGGTGTCGCTTATTACAATCGCTCTGCTAATTGGTCTTATATCTGGAAAATCTTTCCATGGGCCTTTGGAGGCGTAATTTTAGGAACCTGGGTGGGTGATAGCATCTCAGATCAATCGTTCAACCGGCTCTTGGCCATCGTCATTTTATTGGGTATTGCGATTATGCTCTTTATGGAATTTCGCAAAAACAAATCGGTACCAGACCATTGGTGGTTTGCAGGTCTGATGGGCTTATTGGCAGGCTTTACGACCATGGTTGGAAATGCCGCAGGCCCCATTATGGCGGTCTATTTGTTGGCTATGCGTCTACCCAAAAATGCTTATATCGGGACTCAAGCGTGGTTTTTCATGTTGATCAACCTTAGCAAACTCCCCTTCCACATATTTGTCTGGGATACCATTTCCCCCTCTAGTCTATTATTGGATCTTAGTCTCTTACCAGCCATTGGCATTGGAGCAGCCATCGGGATCTGGATCATCAAACATATTAGTGAAACCGTATACAGGAAATTCATTATCATTGTTACCATTCTTTCGACATTCCTACTATTCTTCCGGTAAAATAT
This sequence comes from uncultured Bacteroidia bacterium, assembly GCA_964534295.1. Lineage (GTDB taxonomy): Bacteria > Bacteroidota > Bacteroidia > J057 > J057 > JBCAWW01. The sequence continues at coordinate 1,272 of CAZHOC010000949.1, forward strand.
TTCCCGTTTCCGCAGCAAAATCGACCATTCGGGTAGCCTAAATTTTCGCTTTAAGCAGACAATTATATTTTCGGATAATGAAACAACTTTATCCGCGCATTTGCCTTTTGCTCATCATGCCCCTGTGGATTAGTTGCCAAGGCCCTAAAGACCAGATAAGAGCTAATACCTGGGTACTCTTTGAGTATGTCTACATCAACACCTCCCAACAAGAATATATCAAGGATACCTATACGCTTTCTGAAAAGAAGCTAGTGCTCTCTTTTGGGGACAGCTCTGTAAATTGGGTAGAAGATAAGCGCCCGATGCGAGGGGAATACCAAATCCTTGAAAGCGGTTACCTTCATATGCTAGGCCACGATTTTAGAATCAATCGGCTTGGGGAGCGAATTATGATCTTGGAAAAAGAAGACGACGAAAGCCTTAGTCAATACTTCTTCGCTCCTGACGATTGCATGTGTTGGGACGATTAAGGCCTTATTTGTCTTTCATAAACTGCCGCAACAAGCGATTGAACTGTTCAGGAGCCTCAATAAAACTGAAATGCCCACAATAAGGCAATACCGCTAATTCGGATTCAGGCATTACATCTACTAGCTGCTGTATGGCCTCTGCAGGAGTAGGATCAAAGTCCCCATGGATAAAAAGACTCGGTATTTCGAGACCATCCAGTTCTTCCACTAGATTATAATCATTCAAATCACGATAAAGTGGGTAAAGCCGGCGCTGCCGAACGTTATACTTTGTTGGCACATAAATGCGCATGGAGTCTAACTTCTGCGGATTGTAGAAGCCATACTTATAACTCAGGCGCTGAATATAATAGTAAGCGTTGGGATCACCCGCTTTATACTCATCCGACCGGAACCAATCCCTCAGCAACTCAATATCCTTCTCATCTCGTCTCCTAGAAACCACACTGTCAGCTAAGCTTTCAAAATTAGGATTGGGGGCAATAGAGTTGACAAAAATTAAAGAGTTGAGATTTTCTGGATAGGTTTTGGCGTACCACATGGCCAGTAAACCTCCCCAAGAATGCCCCATTAGGTTGAGCTTTTCTAGGCCAAACTGTTCTCTCAAAAACTCTAAATCTTCCACAAGTTGATCCATCCTAAGCCCCATAGTATCACCCTCCAATGAAGAATGTCCCGCATATCGCTGATCATAAAAGATTAATTGAAAATTCTGGGCGAGGTCTTCCAGGTGGGGCAAGAAGTAGTCATGGCTTAAACCAGGCCCTCCATGTAGTACTACGATCGGCTTTCCTCTACCTATTTTTTTGTAATACAATTCTGTGTCAAACACTTTGACCATGCCAGAAGGCGGATCCGCCGGAATGTTTTTTTCCAGACATGCTGTCAACAAAAGAGTGCTTAGTATGGCAAGCCAGTGCAGTTTCATGCTTTATCAAATTGTGTTTTTGGCAGGAATCCCGTTTCACAAAACTTGTTAATCTTCCCAAAATCGCCAAACTTGTATATATGATCGTACGCCTTTTTTTGTTCAGCATTATTGGGTTTAGTCAAATCCTATTTAGCTGTAGAAGCGCCAATAAGCAAGCCCAAAGTTTCCCTGAGGCTCCTACTCGCTCGCAAGTAAGGGAGGCTCTATCTGAACGTGGGCGCATTTTGGTAGTATATGCCGCCGGAGATAGCCTGGTCAGCGAAAAATACCAGAACTGGTGGAATAAAAAAGCTGCTGAAATTGATTTTATGGAGATAGTCGTCCGCTCTGATGCAGAGGTTACAGAGGAGGAATGGCAGTCGGAGGCCCTCTTTCTTTGCGGCACCTTCGGTGAACACAGCCTTATCCGCAAGCTATCGGATCATTTTCCCTTTCACCTCGAGCCTGATGGCTTTCGCTTCATGGAAAAGCGCTATGTAGAAGCGCCCCAAACGCTTGCTTTGTCTTTTCTTCCCC
>CAZHOC010000950.1:0-3191 GCA_964534295.1 uncultured Bacteroidia bacterium
CAAAAAAAGCTGAAACCTCTCCACAACTAACTTTTAAACATCTTAATGAACGACCGCTGTTTTTACTAGCGGATGACAAAGGTCAGAAAAGGCTTATTACTTTCCAAATCCTATGGCAGAAAAATCAGGAATAAATGGTAAGTAATTGGTTGTCAATGGGCTTTTTTTCAGGTTCAACTGGTCAAAGTAGGTTGATGCCTCAAAAGTTGATGGAGAATGTCAGTTTTTTAGGCCTGAAAGCAAGGCTTTTTTAGTAGTAAATCCGTCAAAAAAAAATTTCAGCCTCTATCCTGTAGGGTGATTTTTTTCTTATGCGCTCAAAAATAAATCTAATTTCTAGGGTTAAGCGTTCCGCGCAGCGGCAAAAAAATAATAACTGAGCCAAAATATCTGAGCCAATCCCTAAAATAATCAAGGGGGCAAATCAGAATTTTGAGTAGAGCGAGGTCCAAAAAAGAAGCGTTCTTAATCTTTTGTAGTTCTTAGAACAAAGCCTGATAAAAAAAATCCGCCAAAGCACTTAGACTTTGACGGAATCTTTTTACGTGAATAGGCACGACAGATAGAAGTCTGCTATGCCATATCTTAATGCTCAACTAAGAGCTTTGGCTTCACTTTGGTATTACCGAGCACGCGGATCTTCTCACGGCCTTCGACGACATCCTTGGTCATGTTACGAGTATCCACTACGTATCGAGCGTGCTGGACGATATAAGGGATGTCAAACTCATCGTGGTCGGTGACCATAACTACCGCATGATAATTGGCGATATTTTCAGGAGTGAGATCAACTGAATACATTTCACGACCGGCGGTACGATACTCTGGCGCCCAAGGGTCGGAGTAATCAATATTTTCTACTCCTTCCTCTAGCAGGCGGTGGATGATCGCTTCTGAGGGGGAATGACGGAGATCTTTTACGTTTTTCTTGAAGCTAACCCCGAGGATCAATACGCGCGCATCTTTGAGGGCGATAGGCTGACGAGCCACCTCCTTCATCACTAGATTGCTCACATGGTAAGGCATGCTCTCATTAACGTTTGCCGCCAGCGTAATAAACTTGGTCTCGAAGTCGTACTCACGGGCCAACCAAGAAAGATAATAGGGGTCGATCGGAATACAGTGTCCACCTACCCCGGGGCCAGGCGTAAACTTCATGAAACCAAAAGGCTTGGTGCCTGCAGCTTCGATCACTTCCCATACATCGATGCCACCAATACGCTCACAGAGCAAGGCCAATTCATTGACCAAGGCAATATTAACGGAACGGAAGATATTTTCTAGGAGCTTTTCTAGCTCCGCTACTTTGGGATTGTTGACGAGATAGACCTTCTCGATGATTTGGTGATTGGCAAGAGAGGCTAAGATGGCGCTTTCTTCATCAATCCCTCCTACAACGATAGGGGTGTTGCCAGTATGAAAGACTTTGTTGCCCGGATCAACGCGCTCAGGGCTAAAGGCAATAAAATAATCCGTTCCGGCACGGAGGCCACTCTTAGACAATTCAGGAATCAAATGATCCTCGGTCGTCCCAGGGAAAGTCGTACTCTTTAAAATCACCAATTGACCGGGAGACAGAACTTCTGAAACACCTTGCCCGGAACTAATGATGTAGCTAATGTCTGGGTCTTTATTGGCATTAAAAGGGGTCGGAACTGCGATAAATATTACATCCGCCTCGGATAGAACCTGATAGTCAGTCGAAGCCCGAAGCAAGCCTTTGGAAACGGCATCTGCGACCTCTTCGTCTTTGAGGTCTTCGATAAAGTTTTCACCATTGTTGAGCATTTCAACCTTTTGGTTCGAAACATCAACACCGATACATTGAAAACCCTTTTTACAATATTCTAAGGCGATAGGCATGCCTACGTATCCGAGGCCGACTATGCCAATAACAGCGGATTTATCTTCAAGACGATCTGCAAGTTTTCGCCCTTTTTCGCTCAACTGCCCAATGAGGGAGCGTTCAAACAATTTCATAAAACTAGGTTTCAGCTAAGGTTGTTATTTGAAAACGATGCAAATAAACACGTTCTCGTAAAAGTCTGATATCGTTTATTATAAAAACTTAACGCTTAAGAGGGTTATGTCATCATCTGCAGGCTGAACGCCTGCATGCGCATGCAAAGCTGCTTGCATACCCGCCACGACCCCTTTGGCATCTCGATCAGTTAGAGATTTAAGTAATTCAGGGATAGCCTCAGAGCCAAACATATGTCCATGATCATCTCGCTGATCTGGTAGGCCATCGGTATACATAAATAGTACATCCAAGGGGGAGAACTCCACCGCGGTGGAGACGATCGGCAAGTCAGGAAGAAGTCCTAAAAAGGTACAACCACTTTCCAACAATTGGATTTTGCCCTGATGGATCAAGACCGGATAATCGTGCCCGGCATTTACGTATTGTAGTTTGCCAGTTTGCGTATCGACTAGGGCGAGAAATAAGGTTACAAACTTCTCTCCCTTAGTAATCCGATAGAGGATATGGTTGAGTTCATGGACGATTTCTTCAGGATCATCATACTGAGCGCAAAGCGCTCGAAGATTGGCCTGTAGATTTGACATCAATAGCGCTGCTCCGATTCCTTTACCGGAAACGTCTGCAATACAAATGAAGGTTTTGCCTTTTCCTTTTTTGATGACATCAAAAAAGTCGCCGCCAACCCCATGGTGAGCCATATTAAGGCCATAAACATCTATCTCCTTGAAGCGGCTAAAATCCGAAAGCAGCATCTGCCTTTGGATAGTGCCCGCGACTTCTAATTCTTTGCGTAAAAACTCTTGCGCCATCTTTTCTTGAAACAATTGCTTGTTCTGGATGGCAACGGATAAAATATTGCCCAAGGTCTCGATGAAGATCAAGTCATTTTGAGCTTCGACTTCGGAATCAGCAAAGTCTGCGATCAAAAAGAAAGCTCTGGCATGATCTCGATGCGTGATGGGGACGATATACTCTACCTTTTGCGCGGCAAGATGTGGCGTAGTCTCCTCGGAGACGGGGGTAATTTCAGTTTGAGAGGCAAACATCTCTTGCATTGCCTCCAAGCTCAGGGGAGAGAAACCTTGTCTGATGCCCTCTTCCCAATTATCGCCGGCCTCATAAAAGAAGGCCATCTTGTGGACACCTAATTGGCCCAAAAGTACATACTTGGCAATACGGCAGAGAGAATCAATCTTGAGGTCTTCTT
>CAZHOC010000951.1:0-3186 GCA_964534295.1 uncultured Bacteroidia bacterium
CTCTTGTATACTTATCAAGGTGCGCCAGACTTGAATGTGAGCTCTCGTAGAGATGATCGTTATGGTCGTGATCGCGATAGAGATGGCCGCGGCGGCCGTCAGCACAACCGTAAGGTTTCTCGCTTCAGAATCAATGTTGGCGCGAAGCAGCAGCTCAACGTCAATCGTCTCCTCAGCTTGATCAATCAAAATGTGAGAGATCGTCAGATGCGGATTGGTAAAATCACCATCCTCAAGAAAATCTCCTATTTTGAAGTGGATGAGCGTTATACTGACTTGATCAGCAGGTCCTTTAACAACGCACATTATGATGGTCTGCCTGTTGAAATTTTCCAGGTTCCCGCAGACCAGCCTATATTTGATAACAAAAGAAAAAACGGAGAAGACGCTAGAACGCGTAAAAACCGTAAACGTCGCCAAAAGAAGAAGCGTTAGCCAAAGGCAACCTTATCCATAGCTGCTCGTAGCAATTTTACATGATCGAACGCCAAACCATATCCAAAAACGGTGAAATGGAGCGTGCCATCCTGGTAGGGGTGTGCACGAGGGAGATGGATTTTGACCAGGCAAAAGACTATCTCGATGAACTGGCTTTCCTCGCGGAAACCGCCGGGGCTAGAGCGGTACGCTCTTTTATACAGAAGCTGGACAAGCCTGTCAACTCAACCTATGTTGGATCTGGTAAGTTAGAAGAGATTCAAGAAGCAATCGAGATGGAAGGGGCGAACCTTGTCATCTTCGATGACGATCTCTCTCCTTCACAAATCCGAAACTTGGATGAGTTCCTTGGGGTCAAAGTCTTGGATCGTTCTTCCCTGATCTTATATATCTTCTCTGAAAGGGCGCAGACTGCCCAGGCACGTACCCAGGTTGACCTCGCCCAGTATCAATATCTACTACCTCGACTAAGCGGGATGTGGACCCACCTTTCGCGTCAAAAAGGGGGTATTGGTCTCAAAGGAGCCGGTGAAAAAGAAATTGAGACGGACCGTCGTATCATTCGTGATCGAATCGCTCGCTTGAAGAGAGATCTCGCCAAGATCGACCTCCAAGAGCAAACCCGTCGCAAAAATCGCTCAGAATTTGTGCGCATCGCCTTGGTGGGTTATACCAATGTCGGTAAGTCTACGCTGATGAACCGTCTCTCCAAATCTCAAGTACTCGAGGAGAACAAACTCTTCGCAACCCTTGATACAACGGTTCGTAAAGTCTCTCTGCAAGGCATTCCTTTTTTGCTATCTGATACAGTAGGATTTATCCGCAAACTACCCCACCATTTGGTGGAGTGCTTCAAAAGTACTTTGGCCGAATCGCAAGAGTCCGATGTACTGTTGCACGTAGTAGATGCCTCTCATCCTCATCTAGAAGATCATATTCAAGTAGTCAAGCAGACCTTGGAGGATATGAAACTGCAGGAGCGTCCGATGATTACAGTTTTCAACAAAGTAGATATGTTGGAACCAGAGGTTTTGGAACAGTTGCGCCGCTCATGGCATGCTGACGAAAACGCCCCAGCGGTATTTGTCTCTGCTGCGCAAAACCTCTTCATGGAAGATTTGCGTAAAATCATCGTGCAGGAATTAGTCAAAGGCTACAATGCTAAGTCCTACAACGGCAAAACTCACCACTTTTTGCAGCAATATCAATATTACCAGATGGCCGAGGAACAAATGGATAATTAGTTTCTGACCGCTGCTTTTTCTGCTAATCATGTATCTTTAAAATAATAAGGCTTCAACTGAAGCCTTCGTTTTTATGGCCTACCCTCAGATGTTAGCAATATGAAAAAGCGTCAACTCGGCAATAGTTCTCTTAGTGTATCAGCCATCGGGCTTGGCTGTATGGGTATGAGTTTTGGCCTCGGCCCAGCGGGAGACAAATCGGAGATGATCGAGGTATTGCATGCCGCTGTAGAGGCAGGTATTACCCTTTTTGATACTGCTGAGGTCTATGGGCCCTTTATCAACGAAGAGTTGGTGGGCGAAGGCTTGGCCCCTTTTCGCGATGAGGTGATTATCGCCACCAAGTTTGGCTTTAAGATTGACCGCGAGCTATACAAGAACATGGGGGTGGATAGTCGGCCTGAAAATATCCGACACGTAGCCGAAGAATCTCTCAAAAGACTCCGAGTCGAGGCGATTGATCTTTTCTACCAACATAGGGTGGATCCCAATGTGCCCATTGAGGATGTAGCGGGCACGGTAAAGGATCTCATCCAAGAAGGTAAGGTCAAGCATTTTGGCCTCTCTGAAGCAGGCGCTGATACCATCCGCAGAGCACATGCCGTCCAGCCAGTTACGGCTTTGCAAAGTGAATACTCTCTCTGGACACGTCAGCACGAAAAGGAGATCATTCCTACTATAGAGGAACTGGGCATTGGGCTCGTTGCGTACAGTCCCTTGGGACGAGGCTTTTTGACGGGTAAAATCGCAAAAGACATTACGTTCGCAGAAGGCGATATCCGAAACCACTTGCCTCGATTTCAAAAAGAAGCCCTTGAGGCGAATCGCGCCTTAGTTGATGTGTTGACAGAAATAGCAATTGCCAAGGACGCTACACCAGCTCAAATTGCTTTGGCTTGGATATTAGCCCAAAAGCCTTGGATAGTACCGATTCCCGGCACGACCAAAGTTCACCGCTTGCAGGAAAATATAGGGGCGGCAGCTCTAGACCTCAGTCACGATGATCTCCAACAAATCGAAAAAGCAGTTGAGCAAGTTGAGATCGTAGGAAATCGCTATCCGGATCATTTTGAACAAATGACGGGCCTCTAAAGACTTTTCTCCTTGAGTACCTCAAATTGTAAGGGATAAAGTTTATTTTAGTCTGAGAAAGCAATCATTTTCAAAGACTATCTACTCCTCATGCAAATCCCTGCCGAACTCAATCCGCATCAACGTATCTTGATGGGGCCCGGACCTAGTGATGTCCATCCCCGCGTACTAAAAGCCATGGCCACTCCCCTGGTTGGCCACTTAGACCCCGACTTTGTGGCCATCATGGATGAAGTCAAAGGCATGGTGCAGCATACCTTTCAGACCCAAAACGAATTAACTTTTGTTGTCTCTGCTCCGGGCTCTGCAGGCATGGAAACCTGTTTGGTAAATCTGCTTGCACCTGGTGATGAAGCGATTATTTGTATCCATGGAGTCTTTGGAGGCCGCATGGCGGATATTGCAGAGCGTT
>CAZHOC010000952.1:0-3186 GCA_964534295.1 uncultured Bacteroidia bacterium
AATTCGAAAATGTTGCGGAATATGAACGCCTCAAAGAGATCGAAGAAATCCTCGATGAGCATCCTGTAATCAACGAAAAACAGCTCAAACTCTTCGCCTGGATCGCTTATTACTATATGTGTACCGAAGGCGAGGTCTTCAAAGCGGCCCTCCCGATTGGCCTTAAACCCGAAAGTGCTTTAAGGGTAGAAATTTCTTCCCCCGACTTAGAATGGGAAAATTTGCCTCTGGATGATAAAGAGTTTTTGCTTTTAGAGGCCCTAAGCATTCAACCTCAACTAGGCTTCAAAGAGGTTGCAGCCATCTGGCAAATCAACAATCCCAACCCAAGACTCAAGACCATGGCCGCCAGAGGCTATATCAAATTGAGTCAGCAGGTGGAGGATCGATATAAAGCTAAATTCAAGAGCTTTTTACGTCTGCCAGAAGCGCTTCAACAGGATGAATCAAAGCTCAAAGATGCCTTTGATAGTCTTGGACGAGCCCCCCAGCAAGAAAATTTGATGATGAGGGTTACTGAGGCTTTTTTCCAAGGCAAAACCCTGCCCAAGACCGAAACCCTCAAAGAGCTAGGGATAGCAAATGGTATCGTCAAAACCCTCGTCGGCAAAGCGTTCCTCGAAGAGGAAAAAGTCCAAGTCGATCGCATGGAGCTCTATGGCTATAAACAACATACCAAAGAGATCATTCTGACCCCTGAACAGGAGCGGGTCATGCAAGAGATTAAGAGCGGGATCGAGATCCGTCCACGCAAGCCTATCCTATTGCACGGGATTACCGGCAGTGGCAAGACCCATATCTATATCGAGTTGATCAAAGAAGTGTTGGAACAAGGCAAGCAGGTCTTGTATTTGTTACCTGAGATTACTTTGACCAAGCAGATTATTGATCGGGTCAAGAGCGCCTTCGGCGAACGCGTGGGTATTTATCATAGCCGATTCAATGATCATGAACGGGTTGAGATTTGGCACAAAGTCCGCAAACGAGAATATGATGTCGTAATTGGTGTGCGCTCCTCGGTATTCCTCCCCTTCAAAGATTTGGGCCTTATCGTGGTGGATGAGGAGCACGATCAATCCTTTAAACAGCATGAGCCCTCCCCTCGCTATAATGCGCGAGATCTAGCCATTTACTACAGTTTGTTGGTTGATTGCCCGATCGTTTTAGGCTCGGCCACCCCCTCATTCGAATCTTACCGCAATGCTATCACTGATAAATATGTCTTTGTCGAGCTGCTAGAACGAGCCACCAAAGCCACATTGCCCAAGATTCAAGTAGTGGACATGCGCGTTCAACGCAAAAAACGCTTGGTCAATGGGGTTCTTTCAAAAGTTTTGGAGGATGCTATCGCAGAACGCTTAGCCAAAGGCGAGCAAGTGATACTCTTTCAAAATCGACGTGGTTATGCGCCCTACCTAATTTGCGATAGTTGTGGGCACGTACCTCAGTGCATCAATTGTGATATCAGCCTTACTTTTCACAAAGCCAAGAATCATCTCCGCTGCCATTATTGCGGCCACACCGAGTTTGGTATTAACCAATGTAGCCATTGTGGCAATTATACCATGAGAGGAGCCGGCATTGGTACTGAGCAGATTGCAGAGCAGGTGACCAGTCTTTTTCCAGACCACGTTGTGGAACGCATGGACCTAGACACTACGCGTTCAAAAAATAGCTATCAGCTCATTATTAGTCGCTTTGAAGCCAAACAAGTAGACATTTTGGTAGGTACTCAAATGGTTTCCAAAGGACTAGACTTTGAAAATGTTACACTGGTAGGGGTAATCAATGCTGATAATATCCTGAGCTTCCCGGACTTCCGGGCCTTTGAGCAAGCATACCAGCTACTAACTCAGGTTAGTGGACGTGCCGGTCGGAGTGAAAAGAAGGGGGAAGTTTATATTCAGACCCTGATGCCTGACAATGTGGTGCTAGAGCATCTGCAGAAACCTTATCGTGATTTCTATGATCAGGAAGTGCCCGGTCGCGAGCAGCTTGGCTATCCTCCCTTTTCGCGTATCATACGAGTAGAGCTCAAGCACAAGGATAGACGCTTTATTGAGCAGGAGGCTTTAAGGCTTTATAATCTTTTCAAACCTCAATTTGGCCCCAATCTACTGGGACCAGATTACGCCTTAGTTCCAAGGGTACGCAATCAGTATAGGATGCAGTTTATGATAAAGATCGGGCGTAAAGTTTCCGCGGCGAAGTTGCGCGAAGCGCTCCATAAACTCATATCGATGTACTATGATCAGGCTCCTCAAAAGACCCTTAGGATCATTTTGGATATTGATCCGATGTAGCTGCGGCATGCATGCCGAAACTACTGGCAAACGTCCTGCGAAGCATGAGGTGAAAATATGTCCTCTTTTATAAAATCTCCCAGACCTACTTCTTCGACAAGCTGAATCAATTCTCAAAATCATTATCTTCCCCCCATGAAAGCATCTGTCATCAAGCGCAACTACGATGCCGTACGTAAAAAAACGGGCATTGATTTCGAACAATACAAAGATGAAAGCTGGGGAGAAACTATCGCTAATCTGGTTTTTTTTCCTCAATACGCTATTTCAAATATCCTCAAAGGCCCAGGCCTACTAATCTTATTGGTCATCGCCATATCGGTAATATGCATGTTTACTGAGCACAAGACCTTTGGTTTCTTCTTCCTCCTTTTTGGGATATTCTTTGGTCTGATAAATGGCTTCTACCTAGGCTGTATTTGGTTTATCCGCTCCTTCGCTAATGATCTGACGGGCCTCCTCAATCTCACTATTCAAAAATCTGGCTCTATCATTACGAGTTTCAATGATCCAGCCCAGAAGAGTGCTTACAAAGCGAGTTTGGTTGATATCGTTAGAGGAGTAGTGTTTTCGATGATCTTGCCAGAAGTCAATAAGGTAATTGGCAAGAAAGTACCGATCATTGGTGGCATCATTGCGTGGATTTCCGGCAAAGCCATCGGCAAGATGGCCGATAGTCTCGAAAGCCGCATTCAAGAGACGGGGAATGAAAGTGAAATTTCAGAAAAGGCAGAGCCTGCTCAGCAATTAGGCGTTCTACAGAAGGTAGAAAAAACAGCCGATAAGGTGGCCGATACTACTGCTAAGATTGCCTCCTTCCCTTTTAAGGTCCTATTGGCAATTTTTGGTTTTGTGTGGTTGGGTTTTAGCGGTCTGCTTTATT
>CAZHOC010000953.1:0-3181 GCA_964534295.1 uncultured Bacteroidia bacterium
CCCAACTAGGCTTTGCCGCCAAGGCAGCATCGATAGCCTGATTTACGTGTTCGGCTGTCCCGCGCGAATAATGGCCAATCACATGTTGGTGATCATGGGGAGGACTGAGCGGGAGTTTGTTGTCAGTACGTATTTCTTTGCCTCCGATAAACATCGGAATGTCAATTACTTGTTCGCTGAGTTCTTGCAACGCTTCTTTGGCGGCGGCGCGCTCAGGGCTGCCCGGAGCGTAGGATAGTACGGGCTCGTTTTGAGGAGTAGGGACCTTGAAAAATGCTTTTTGCATATATGTAATCGCTTTGCTTGAAAGATTGATGAGCAAATATCCACCAATTAAGAGAGGAAAGCAATTTCGCATGCCACCTAACAATCTGAGGCTTGGTCTTTACGTTATCCAAAAACCAATACACCCAAATATGATACTTACTTCTACCCCGAGGATTTTATCCCTATTTGTATTCTTATGTTGTTTATTAAGCCTTAATGCTCAGACTGAAGTCCCCAACGGGGGCTTTGAAAATTGGGACAATGTGGGCAACAATGATGAAGAACCTCAAAACTGGTCTGCTAACAAGACTGGCGGCGGACTAGCGGGCCTAGCGCCTCAAACTTGCTTTCGTGAAAGCAATAATCCTTATGCAGGCAATTACTGCATCAAGGTAGAGACTGACACTTACTTTGGCGCGGTGGTCAACGGAGCGGCTACTACTGGCCGTATCGAAGCCCCCAATACCAATCCCGCCAATGGCTATTTGCGGACGATCCGTAGTGATGCAGATTTTAATTCTCCTTTTAGCGGCCGCCCTGACAGCTTGGTAGGTTATTTTCGTTACAACCAAGAAGGTGGGGATCAAGGCAAAGTAGAGGTCTTTTTGCACGGAGACTATGATGTTGAGAATCCGGATCAAGGAGGTTCTGCCCCTTTCATGATCGGTACTGCTACCTTTTTGACTCCTACCTCTGATGTGGATACTTGGACCCGCTTTTCAGTCCCCTTTACTTACACCAGTCCAGATACCCCTCTTTACTTTTTAGCCGTCGTAAGTGCGAGCGTCGTTGCCGGTGGAGGCGTAGAAGGAAGTGCTCTTTGGGTAGATGAGTTGGAGACTATCTATAATCCATGTGGCTCTAGCAGCGATTTGAGTATTACCGCATGTGATGAATATCTAAGTCCCAGTACAAATTTTCTTTGGACTAGCTCTGGCACCTATGCCGATACCATTCCCAACAATGCGGGCTGCGATAGCATCATCAATGTAGATTTGACCATAGAGTCTTTATCTGTCGATGTCGTGCAAACTGATTTTACGCTTAGCACGAGTGTTACAGATGCTAACTTTCAATGGATCGATTGCGCCGATAATTCTGTTGTAGGGACAAACGCTAGTTATGAGGTAACTGCAAATGGTTCCTATGCTTTGATCGCGACTAAGGGTAGCTGTACCGATACCTCGGATTGTGTGGTGATCAATACGGTAAGTCTAGAAAATGAAGCGTTCCGCGCAGCGGTCCAACTCTACCCCAACCCCGCCCAGCAAAGCGTAAACCTAAACTGGGGACAATCTTATGCCCAAACGGAAGTCGCGGTCCTTAATGTAAATGGTCAAGTTATTTGGCAGCAAAGCTATCAAAATCAATCTCAGGCCAGTATCGACATTGGAGCCTTGGCAGCGGGTATTTATGCGGTGAGGATAAAGGCTGAAGCTAAAGAGGCGATTCTGAAATTGGTCGTCAGAGATTAGCGGCCCTTGGTTTTTTATTGCTGCTGCGCAGAACGCTTATCCCTTTATTAGCCAATATGATATTTGATATCTGTAGCGACGGAAAATTTTGCGTCGCTACAATTTTTCAATCTCCCGCCTGATGTTATCTCGTGCTGCCTGCTCCCAGCGCTCAAAACCCGTTTCGGTGAAGTATAAGCGTTCTCGGTCGAGAAAAGCATACAAAATCTTCTTCCGAGCAGGACGATAAATCAAATTGGGATAGCGACGATATTCTTTACGGATATTGGCCACATATTGATCGTAAACCTCTGGCGAGCTCCCCAAGATCGAAAGATCTAAATCTAAAAATGCCTTCCCATCCTGGTCCAAGCCATCAGCCTTATGGCCTGCAGTAGCCTCGATGATTTGGGAGACCTTTGCTATTTGCTCCTCAGGCAGTTTCCATTCCCTAAGTTGGCGTTCCGCGAAGCGGGCTGACTGATGCTCATTGTCCCGCTTATGCGGCAAATAGATGATGTCGTGAAACCAGGCCGCAAGTTGTACTGCGATAGGATCTTGCCAATTTTCAGGCCAATGCTGCATATGCCTTAGGATTGCTTGAACATGCTGCAAATTATGATAATGGCGATGTTTCTCCCCAAAGTAACGCCCGAAAACTAGCTGCATTTCAGCGCTTTGCGCTTCAGAAAGCCCAATCTCTCTTGCTAGCGAAATCCAATTATCCGAAATCATATTTTCCAATATTCCCAAATTTGTCCATCTTAGCAAAGTATGGAACCCGTCCAATATTACATCAACGAGGGGATCTTGTATGAACCGGTTATACCGGACATTCATGATTGGCCCATCGCTCGATTGTTTAGCAAGTCTGGTAGTTTTGTCGACCAAGTGATTGCTCAGAGCGTAGCCGAACTCAAAAAACAAGCCGAAAGAGATAATAGCTCAATAGAAGAAATGCTGGAGCGTACCATGTATTTGGAACGTATCCGGATGCAGGAAGATCCATGGAAGGTGGACCCCAAAGACGAACTAAAGTTTTGGAGTACCATCAAAAAGGAACTGGTTCAGAATGAACAGATTGAGGAGAATCCTGAGCAGATCGCGGCAAAAAATGATGAAATGCTGACGCGTATTACGGCGCGTTACGGCAATGAAATCTCAAATATCTTTCGACCCGGTAGTTATCATTTTGCCAAACGCTTTTTACCTTTCTTCTTTTCAACTTTGTTGAACGCTAGTGCAGGAAAAACTTTTCGTTCCATTGTAAATCACAGCGTTGGCTTACAGGAAAAGGTGCATCTGATCGGAGAAGTGGAGGCAATTCGCAGGCTAGCTACCAAAGGCACTATTGTCCTTTGCCCTACTCACTTCAGTAATGTAGACTCTATTATTGTGGGATGGGGATTGCATGCGCTAGGTTTACCAGCCTTTATTTATGGCGCAGGCCTCAATCTGTA
>CAZHOC010000954.1:0-3177 GCA_964534295.1 uncultured Bacteroidia bacterium
CTTGTGTGGGATGCTTGCCGCGGCGGCCTGTAAACAAGCATGTTACCCAATGCCGCTCGTTGGGATTGGCTTGATGTTGCTACTTTCAGACTACAAATTTGATTGGCGAGTCATCACTATTCCGACCCTCTTGTTGGGCTTTTTGACCTTCGGTCTAACGCTCAGCTCTCCTGAATTTCTTCCCGCTATGTTTGAGCAAATAAGCGGTGCAGGCAGTTTACAAGATCTATTTGATGCAGGGATTAAGCCTTATGTAAAACCCTTCTTGCTAATCGTACTGCCGCTGGTGATCGTTTGGCAAGCCACCAGCCTTTATCAATGGAGATGGCTACCTGCCGGAGCCTTTTGGCTGGTATTTATAGGCTTGCTTTCTCTGAGTGTCTTTAACTCCTGGCACCGAGCGGAGCACTTAGGCCCTTCCTACGGTTTTGCTCAAACTTTTTGGCTTCTAGGCTTAGGGGTAGTTATAAAGGGATTTTGGCTAGACAATAAGGGACATGGGGTATTATTTAGTATGCTTGCCCTATCATGGTGCGCAGGCATAAGCTGGGGCTACGCCAATCCTATGCTTTATTTTGGACCTATTCTCTTTGCCTTTTTGTTAGGACTAAGAGAGGAGTTTAATTTTCAAGTGCCGCGTTATGTATTTGGAGCCTTCACGATATTTGTGATTTGGTGCTTTGCCATGCTTTATCAATTTCCTTATCGTGAAGCACCGAGAGAGCAAACCCTCTATCACCTTGGAGAAGTCTTTCCCAGTCAGCAAAAGGTTTTTACGGGTTTAGAAATGTTTCAGCAAAGCCAGGAGCTTCGCCAGATGCAAGCGAAGTACGGAGATCGATTTACCGTGCTTCCAGCTCTACCAGCTGCTCACTACCTATTAGAAATTAAGCCGCCCTACGGAATCGACTGGGCTCACAATGCAGAGCTCAGATACACAGCCGATGCCGATAGCCTTCAACAAGCTTTGGACCAGCAAGTAGACTATGTACTCTTGCAAAAGAGTAAAAAAGAGAAGTGGAATGAGGAGGCACGCTATGGCTGTCTTCTTGCAGGATATGTGGCTAACAATTGGGAAAAAGAGCTCGAAACACAATTTTTCGAGCTTTATCGTCCAGCCTTAAAGGTCAGTGAGTAACTCGTCTAGTTCAGACTTAGTAACCTTTCTGTACTTAAGCTTCATCTTCACTAGCGGGCGACCTTTGGCAGATTTCTTCTTACTAACTACCTCCCCTACTTTGAAAGTCCTGCGAGCAACCCAAGGATTGCCACGATCATCATATTGCACCGCAAATAAAACCAATTCGGTGCGAGCAGGATCCACAAACTTAACGTTGGTAGCGCTATAGTTACGCTTGTCTTTGCGTTTCATTGGGATGTAAGTCTTCACTCTTTCCCCAATGATCATCGCCTTGGTGGTACGAGGAAATACTTTACCCTTGAATTTTACTTCAATATCTACTCCCAGATCATCAGGACCAGTATCCTGAGAATGGTATAAAGGACGTGCAATCGCGAAACGACCATTTTTGAGCATTTGGAAAGAGTAAGCTCTTTCTCGGCCCAGGTATTTGACCGGGATACCGCTTTCTAGGTTCCATCCATTTACTACTTTGAAGGGAGGTTGCTCAGATGCACCTCGGCTACGCTTACGAGAGCGTCCTCCTCTGGCTCCACCTGTTCCTGAGTAAGCTGCCATATCAGCATCTCTCCGGGTTGCAGGCATCGTTACCTCGATCGGACTCTCAGTGCTAATGTTGACAATCCTACGACCATCACGCACGTTGAGCGAAACCATACCAGCCGCTTCAAGGGGCCCTTCTTTGGAGAGGGTTGGCATCGCCAACTCTACCATGGTTTTCCTATCGTACAGTTCGTTAACTTCTACGCTAACCTGTTCGGCATCTGTCTGTAAGCTAGTAGGGGTAATAACAAAAGTCGCTCCTTTGGGAGCGATGATTACCGTCTGCTTGGCAGGATTAACATTGAAAGGATTATAGTCACAATAAATGGTATCGGGAACATCCTTAGGTTCTTCCACAGGTGTTTCGACAATATTATTGGCAGAGGTATCAACCTGACCCGGTATAGCGAGTTCGTCAGCAAAGACAATCGCAAGGTCGGCGCGTCGGTTCATACGACGTCCTCTAAAAGTAAGGTTGGATCCCACTGGTTTAGTGGTGCCAAGACCTTCATATTCAATACGCTTGAGGTCAACGCCCTGGTCTACTAAGTAGAGCGCGATTTCTCTTGCGCGTAGCCTAGACAGCTCTAAATTGTATTGATCGGAACCGATACTATCGGTATGTCCAAAGATTTGGACGAAGTAGGAAGGATAACTCGTAAAATCGCCTATTAGTGAATCCAGAACCACTTTATCAGAGGACTGGAGGTCAAAACGATCAAACTCAAAAAAAATGGTATCCAAACTAAAGTTCTGCGCAGCAGCACCTAAACAGCTGAACAAAAATAAGCAGGAAACGAGGACAGTTTTCATATAAACGCAGATTTGCATACAAGACGCTTCTTTGGTTTTCGAATATATGCAAAATTCTTATACTCCGAAACAAATTAGCACCCGAGCAAAAATAACTACGTTGACGATGATCAGAAAAATCGAAATATCCGACTAGCTAGTTCAGATATTTATCGACGATTGCTTGGAACTTACCACCATCAAAGGGCTTGATGATATAATCGTCCATCCCAGCGGCTTTAAACTCATCCAATTTCTCTTGCATGGAGTGGGCGGTCAGGGCGATGATAGGGATTTTCGCACCATTGGGTGATTGTCTAATGACGGGTGTAGCCTCTACCCCATCCATGATCGGCATCTCAATATCCATTAAGATGAGATCAAAACTTTCTTGTGCGACGATTTCAATTGCTTCTTCCCCATTGTTGACGGCAGATACCTCAAATCCCGCTCTACCCAAAATGTGCTTGGCGATCATCAAGTTCACTTCGTCATCTTCAACCACTAAAATTCGTTTTCCGACTGTGGACATATCCTATTTGGCCTTCAAAAAATAAAATTATCGAATGATTAAGTAGTTCGATATAGGAAAATACCAGCTTTTCAGGCAAATATCCAAACGAATTGTCCCCATGATCACACATAGGACCATAGGGACATTTTCTTATACTAAAATGCTCTTGCGAGACCTAATCCAGATT
>CAZHOC010000955.1:0-3158 GCA_964534295.1 uncultured Bacteroidia bacterium
GGAGCGTCAAGCTCTTCTCGTCAAACCCTTGGAGGAAAAACCTAGCATCACTCCTACAAAAATAAAAGCCAGTCTGAGGAGCAAATTATTAGCGCATTATGATTTTGAGTCGCTTAGAGAAACGGCTGATCAAAAGTTCGAAATAAAAGAAGCCGCAGGGCGTGCAAAGCCCTTTCATTTTGCTGGCAAGCCCAATATCCGGTCCGGAGGCTATAAGGGTAATGCTTTCCATATCAAGGAATACAATACCGGCCGCGGCCCAAAAGACTTAGGCTGGTTTGATCGGACCGACCCTTTTTCTATTCAGTTTGCGATCTATCCAGATACCCTTTACGAGGAAGCCTATTTCATGTGGCACAGTGAAGAAAGACGTCTCGGCTTCAAGGGCTATAATTTTGCTTTGGATAGCAATCGACTTAGGTTTTTTATCTCTCACTCCTGGCCTCAAAATGCCATTGATTTAGAGACAAAAGTAAGTCTTCCCATTCGAGAGTGGACCCATGTCAGTATGACTTATGATGGTTCTAGTAAAGCTTCGGGCGTCAAAATCTATCTCGATGGAGAGCAAGTAGAGCTAGAGGTGGAACGGGATCATCTGTATAAAAGCATCCTATTTGAACCCAATATTCATACCTATGGCTTCCATAACCTTCAATTGGGATTCCAATCCAAAGAAAAGGTGATGATCAATGGTGGCATTGATGAGTTGAAAGTTTATCAAGGTGCATTGAGTCCGCTGGAAGTAGCATATAGTCTGGATCTTCCCTTAGATTTTTCTGCCTCGGAAATGGCTTACGATCAGAGGCAATTTGATTCAGATTTTCAGCAGCAGGAAGCGAAACTCCACCAAGCCCGTAAAGCTGAAAATGAATTCATTAGCAAGATCCCCGAAATTATGGTGATGGGAGACCTGCCAGAGCCTAGGCCCACCTATATCTTGAACCGTGGGGTTTATAATGAACCTACCGAGGCAGTAAAGCCCCAAACTCCCCAAAGTATCTCCCCCAATTCGGTAGAATTGCCTAGCAATCGCCAAGGCTTGGCCGAATGGCTATTTGATCCGCAAAACCCCTTAACCGCTCGAGTCTATGTTAACCGTATCTGGATGATGCACTTTGGACGAGGCATCGTCAAGACGGTAGAAGACTTTGGCAATCAAGGGAGTCTGCCCTCTCATCCCGATTTATTGGACTGGCTAGCTTGGGACTTCATGCAAAATGGTTGGGACATCAAGCGACTACATAAGCAGATTATGCTTACCGTAACGTATCAGCAGTCCTCGGTGATCACCCCAGAAGCCCTTGAGCGAGATCCTGAAAACGTCTGGCTGGCCAGAGGGGCGAGTTTTCGCCTACCAGCGGAGATGATTCGCGACAATGCACTAGCCGTCAGTGGCCTACTAGAAAACGAAACCGGAGGACCAGCCGCTTATCCCTATCAGCCTAAAGGCATCTGGGAATCTCTAACTACCAAACACTGGGCCTATCGCTATCCTTATGACAAGACAGTAGGCATCTATCGCAGGAGTCTCTATACTATCTGGAAACGTCAGGCCCCACCACCAGCGATGCAGCTCCTAGATATTGCTAACCGAGATGTCTGCACTGTCCGGCGCCAAGTAACGAACACGCCTCTACAAGCCCTTACGCTACTCAACGATCCTCAATTTGTAGAGGCCAGTCGCAAACTAGCAGAATTAGTGATCTCTGAGATTCCTCAGGCCGAGAAGCAATTGATGAAAGTATTTAGGCTATGTACCAGTAGAACGCCTACCCCTAATGAATTGAGCACCCTTAAGGAGTTTTATAAAAACGAAAAACTCAAATACGATAAGGATCCAGCCAAAGCCTTGGCCTACCTAAGTATTGGTAAATCAAGCTGGAACACTGATCTCGATCCGACCGAAATTGCGGCCCTAGGAGTAGTGTCTAATGCGATTCTCAATACAGACGAAGCCATCGTTAGGCGATAAATACAGCCCCAAATGAAGCAAAATATCTATAATCTGCATCGAGCAAGGAGAGACTTTTTAAAGCAAAGTGCCATGGGTTTAGGGGCTGTCGCCTTGGGAAGTTTGTTTGGCGGCGCCTTAGGAATCGAGCCCAGCGACCGTGGTGGCATATTGGGTAAGCCCCATTTCAAACCTAAGGCGAAGCGTATCATTTACCTGTTTCAAAGTGGAGCCCCTTCCCAATTAGAAACCTTTGATTTTAAGCCTCAGATGCGTAAGTGGAACATGAAAGAACTGCCACCCTCGATCAGAGGTTCACAGCGCAATTCTGGTATGGTAGCGCAGCAAGCGTCCTTCCCGGTCGCTGCTTCTATTTTTGATTTCCAGCAACACGGTCAGTCTGGGACTTGGGTCTGTGATCTCTTTCCTTATACAGCAGGGATAGTGGATGATATTTGTGTCGTCAAATCCATGTATACCGAAGCCATCAATCACGAACCCGCCGTGATGTTTATGCAAACCGGTTCTATGCAAAGTGGACGTCCCTCGATTGGGGCATGGCTCACCTATGGCTTGGGGGCAGATAATGAAAATCTGCCGGGCTTTGTGGTGCTACTGTCTCACGGTGGGGGAGGGCAACCGCTCAATTCACAGGTTTGGGGCAACGGTTTCTTACCTGCTCATTATCAGGGGATTCCTTTTCGTTCGGGGCGCGACCCGGTACTTTATCTGAGCAATCCGCATGGCGTGAGCACCCAAGATCGGAGAGAGGCTTTGGACTACCTTAAGGAGCTCAACCAGCAGCAATATGATATTTGGGGCGATCCGGAAATCAACTCTCGCATCAATCAATATGAGATGGCCTATCGGATGCAGATGGAGGTGCCCGAGGTCGTGGATATGAAAGGAGAGCCCGATTACATCTACGATCTATATGGTGAAGATGCGCGTACTCCCGGCACTTATGCTTACAACTGCTTATTAGCTCGAAAATTGGCGGAAAAGGATGTGAAATTTATTCAACTTTACCATACCGGCTGGGATCACCATGGTGGCCTACCCAATGGAATGCGTAATCAAGCCAAGAAAACCGATCAAGCCTCTGCTGCCCTCGTCAAGGATCTCAAACAGAGGGGTTTGTTAGATGATACCTTGGTCGTATGGGGGGGAGAGTATGGCCGGACTTATTTCTCGCAAGGAGAGCTAA
>CAZHOC010000956.1:0-3157 GCA_964534295.1 uncultured Bacteroidia bacterium
CTAAAGGTCTCAGCGGCGCTTATGCTATAACGATTGGTCAGCAGTATTACTGGCTTTTGATAGCGTTCCCCGCTGTAGGGGCTAACATACCACTCTCGCGGCTCTTCAAACTCCTCAGGCCCAGGTCCAATTTTATAGCGAGATATCATATAAAGGCGCCGCTGATCGGCAAAAAAACTCGCGATCATTTTACTGCTCTCGTCTTCGCCCCCATTATTGTCGCGGATGTCGATGATGATCCCTTTGGTATCCTTGAGGTTTTCAAGTAGCTGTGGCATGTATTGCTCAAAAAAGGAAGGCTCATCATAGATTTGTGGGAGGTAGATATAGCCAATATTACCCGCTAAGGTGCCATAATATATGATTTCAGAGACGCTATCGATGAGCGTTAAATATTTGTCAAATACCAAGTCTAATTCGAAATCTTCATAATCTGCCCGACTAAGACGCCCCGAAATACCCCCTTCAAAGAAAACAGGATCATGAGTCGGGGAATAAAGGAACAAATGCGAATCATCCAATTCGGTGATAAGGCCAGTTAAGGCGTCAAAAAGGCCTGCCTCAGTCGTATTGGCAACTAGGGGAGAGCGATATTGAGCGCTTAGGGCGGTCCAATCTGCTCCTTTGGCCTGTAAAAGGCCGTAGTGCTGCTCGAAGTCTGAAACAAAGACTTCGTAGTTCTCTATGATGGTATTGGGAACACGTTCACCTAGCAAAAGGTCATTACAAGCAGGGCTGCTAAGCAAAAGCAAAAAGGAAAAAAGATATATGAGAGATTTCATTGCTTTAGAATTTGATGATTGAATGAATGTTACCAGCGGCGACTTACTCCTAAGGTGAGAATACCTTGATAAGCCCAGAGATCTTTGGGTTGAGCATCATGATACCAGGCCCAATCATAACGACTGCTAAAGCTCCATTTTTCGTTCCAGTCATAGCGATAAGTAAGTCCAAGATCGACTCTTTGGTAGCTACCCCATGAAGGAGTGCGGGTACCTACCGCAAAAACCGTTACTACATCAGGCGATCGGTTTTCTAATCGAGGAATCTGATTGTAGGGCATGTCTGTGATCCAACTAAAGGCTGGTAGTCCTGCTGTAGCTGAAACGTGATGTTGCTCTCCAATTTGGTAGCTGGCTTGAGCTTTGAGCAATAGATTGCCTTGGCTAAAAATCCACGGAAATCCTCCAATTGCGCCAAAGTCTAATAGTATCTCTTGTCTGAGGCCTACTCCTGCGGAGAACGTCCAGTCTCCGCGTTCCGCGAAGCGGTAAAAATAAGAAGCCTGCAAGCCTACTGAAGTCCCTCCCAATGAGCTGCCTCTCCACTCCTGTACACTTGCTTCCTGAGGTGAAAAAGCAAGCGCTCCTCCTCGCAAATCATAGGACCATTGATGGCGGTCATTTTGGCGTTGATAATTGAGTGCTAACTGTGGTCCCAAAGCCTGATAAGGAATTGGACTGGCTTGCCGATCGAGGAAGTTTAGGTGTTGGCCTCCTAGCTGTAAACTGATTTGGTTTTGAGCGTGCAGTTTAGGGAGCTGCCAAAGGCAAAAAAGCATCCCAAGCACAAGCATATTTTTCTGATTCATGTTTGTTGATTGTTTGCCCCAAATACCTTTAAAAAAGGCTCAAGTTGCTCGTGGGGGCAGCTTTTCTACACCAAACGGACCTGCTAGGCTACGAAGCGGACATAAAGTTAGGCGTGAAACCATTGCTTGAATTGAGCCAAGCGATTTTTGTTGAGGAAGGCAGGCTTGGGTAGTTCCGGATTGAGTTGAATTTGGGTTTGACGGTTACTCAAAACCTCATAAGAAATGATAGCTTTCCGGTTTAGGAGGAGTTGGCGATTGACTCTGAAAAATGACTTCGGGTCTAGCTGACTTTCAAGCGCGCTGAGTGATTGATCCCAGATCCATTCCTTCCCATCGAATTGACGCAAAAAATTGATTTGGTCGAGTCGGTGTAAATAAGCGATTGCCTCAACCGGAATCTGGTAGGTTTTACTTCCCTTTTTAAGACTGATATGAGCCGTGAAATTATTTGACTCCCCTGGCATTTTTGAAGGATGTGGGGCTGGATTAAGAATGCTGAGCTTATGTTTTAGATAGGCTTGCTGGAAAAGGTATTGGATGATCAGCATCATCAAAATCAACACTGGAAAATCGGTATACCAAAAAATGTGAGGAATATATTCTGAGCCCAGCAATGTGTTACGAAATTGCACCCCAAACCAATCGATCAAAATTGCCCCCGGTAAAGTAACTAGGATTTGCCAAAACCATCTTTTGGGCTTGTGAGTGCTCTCCCAGGGCATACGGGCATCAAAGTACAGGATAACGACTAATATTAGGTACCAAATTGCCCCGCCTATCAAGAGATTGAAAAGAATTTTTTGATAGAGAATAGGTTCTTTTATCGTGTGCGGCGTCCCTAAGACTGTAGCCGTAATAACGCTGACTAGTAGTCCTAGCAACATCCAACTCAGTTTGTAATAGGAAGGGATCTTTGAGCGCATGGAAAGATTACTCTATTGATGCTAACTTAATCATTCTACCCGCAACTTTCTTTAACTTATCGCCAAAGCATCTATATGAAACTAATCGATCAACTTAGGGCAACGCAAGAGCAGACGCTAGCTTTTTTTGACCTCTCCGAGGAACGCTTAGACCTGACCTATGGCGAGGGCAAATGGAGTATCAGGCAACTTTTACATCACCTAGCAGACGCCGAGACTGTGCTTTATGAGCGAATCCGTCGAGCCATTGCCAAACCCAATCAAGTAGTTTGGGGCTTTGATCAGGATGCTTGGGCCGTGGGTCTCCGCTACGCAGAACGCCCAGTCGCCCTCAATAGAGCCGTTTTTACTGCCATCCGAGAAGCGATTATTGATTTAGCGGAGCGGCATTATGAAGCCGATGGAGCCAATCCCTACGTTCATAATGAAACGGGAAAACGAACCCTCAAGGATGAGTTCGACAAGGTCGTCTGGCATAATGAGCATCACCTCAAGCAAATCGCCCAAGCATTGGAGCAAGCAGAGGGAAGAGGATAAACACGAAACCAAAAATACATGAAGACCTTTCGCTTTGATCGAAAAGACCAATCGGGTTTGGCCATGGATTTTGGCCGCTTCGCCTCGACTCCTGAATTCTTTT
>CAZHOC010000957.1:0-3156 GCA_964534295.1 uncultured Bacteroidia bacterium
GAGTTTCTCAAGATTTGCCAAGTTGTTCCTACCTACCTGGAATTACGGCAGTGGACATGCGAGATGTCCTGCCAAATAAGATTCTAAAACGTCTGCAAGGAGGTTTCAGACGCTTTGGTGCTCGACTACAAGGTTATCTGACGGAAGAAGCCGTAGTCGTCGGAGTTGAGTCTCGAACCTCCTCGCCAGTACGCATTCCAAGAGAGCGAGAAAGCCTGATGCACGTGCGAGTTGCGGGTTTATTTCCTTGTGGAGAAGGAGCTGGATATGCTGGAGGGATTATGTCGGCTGCTATTGATGGGGAAAAGTGTGCAAATGCCGTCAAAAGCTATATTTCATAATCAATTCGAGAAAAAATATTACTTCTGCAATCGCCAATTTTTCTACAATTTTTTGAGGGCGAAAGCATTTTTATTACCGAATTCCTAAATTTACGGGCATATTAACTATTGATCTTACATCTGGGGGTGTAATAAGTTAGTTTTTTGTACGATTGTGCTATGAAAAAAATCCTTGCTCTGCTTGGGGCGGCTCTCCTTGGAGTCACCCAAATCAACTCTCTTTTTGCCCAAGCCGACTTTTTGGCTACGCCTAGTTCGGGTTGTGCACCTTTGATCGTTGCCTTCTCTGATTTGAGTCCCAATGCTGTCTCTTGGGATTGGGACTTTGGCAATGGAAACACTTCAACCTTACAATCTCCTGGCTTGATTTACGGTGCCGCCGGGACCTACACTGTGCAGCTAATCGTAGGCTACGCCAATGGCACGCAGGATACGGTGATCAAGCAAAACTACATCAATGTGTTTGCGGGTCCGACGGCTGACTTCACCGTCAATCCCAATCAAGTCTGTCAGGGAGATTCGATTCAGTTTCTGGATCAAAGCATTTTAGGTTCCGGTTCCAACCTTACGGTGAGCTGGGACTTTGGGGATGGGATTACCACTAGCACAGCCAACCCCAAGCATGCCTATCAAAATGCTGGAACCTACAATATCATTTACGCGATTATTGATGAAAATGGCTGTAGCGACCTTTTGATTGAACCTAACCTTGTTCAGGTTGATTCCATCCCTGATGCTGGCTTCAGTTATGATATTGGTTTTAGCTGTACTGCCCCAGTAACGGTTAGTTTTACGGCAGATGATACCTTAGCCGGTTTACAACACTTCTGGGACTTTGGAGACGGCAATACTTCTACGCAGGTAAATCCACAACATACCTATACCAGCTTTGGAAATTTTACAGTTTTACATACTGTCGGCTCGGCCACTTTGGCTTGTACTGACAGTTTCACAGTAGTGGATGCCATCACCATAGGTAATGTCAATCCCATCATCAGCTTACAACCCAATATCCCTTGCGAGAATAGTCCGATTATCTTTAGCACCAATTCTGGCGCTACTGCGACTCATGATTGGGATTTTGGCGATGGTAATATTGCAACTGCTCCGACCCCGACTCATTCTTATACTAGTCCGGGAAATTATAATGTCTCTGTCTCTGTGATTGATCCTAATGGTTGTACCACAGATACCACCATCAGCATAACTGTAGGTCAATTACCTACGCCAGCTTTCAGTACGGTTGATACCTTCAGTTGCTCTTTACCCTACACTGTCAGTTTTAATGATAACTCACAAAACGCTATCGGATGGCTTTGGGATTTTGGGGATGGAAATACTTCTACTGCCGCTAATCCTTCTCATACCTACACAAGTGCCGGACAGTTTGATGTTAGCCTGACGGTGTTTAGTGTTGATAGCTGTAGTGAGACTTTAATCCAAACGGCATTGGTAGAAGTACTGCCCCCAGAAGCCAATTTTGGGGCGATTCCTAGGGAGGGATGCGTGCCGCTGAACGTTAATTTTGCCTACCTGCCCAATGGTGCAGATATTATCTCCTGGCAGTGGGACTTTGGGGATGGTGGCACTGCCACTGGAGCAACTCCCAACCATGTTTATGTAAACCCAGGAACTTATGACGTTAGTCTGATCGTAACAGATGCCAGTGGTTGTAGCGATACCCTAACCCAGTTCAATTATATAGAAGTAGGCTCTCCTCCAACAGCAGATTTTACAGTAGATACTACCTCGGCTTGTTTGGATCAGATGCTCAACTTTACCAACCTTGCTACTAACGCGCTTACCTTCTTCTGGGATTTTGGGGATGGTGGGACCTCCAATTTGCCTAATCCAATTTATACCTATACTGATACGGGATATTTTGATGTCAGTCTGATAGTAGAAAACAATGGCTGTACCGATACTTTGATTCTGGCGGATTACATATACATCAATCCGCCCAAAGTTTCCTTCTTAGCGGACACCGCTTTTTCTTGTGATACGCCTTTGACAGTGACTTTCACAGACTTTTCATTTGGGGCAAACTTATGGCAGTGGGATTTTGGCGACGGCAATATTGATTCCATTCCTAATCCCGTTCATACTTTTACACAGGCGGGAACTTTTATCGTTTCATTAGTTGTAACGGATACTATAAGTGGTTGTAGCGACCAACAAAATCTGCCTATCAATATTCAACCTATGGTAGCTGATTTTGCTTACTCAGATACAATTGGATGTGCGCCCTTTCCCATTCTCTTCCAAAATAGTTCACTAAACTATACTTCACAGTACATCGATATTGTTGGAGGCCCTACCTATTTGGGTTTAAGTGCTGGACCTACATTGACGGTTCTAACCCCCGGTGTCTATGATGTCTATATGGCTGCCACAAATGCGCTTGGTTGTACTGATACCATCTTCAAGCCAGCTTTAATAACTGTAAAAGGACCCGTAGTTGATATCTTAGCCGCTCCAGACAGTGGTTGTAACCCTTTGCAAGTACAGTTCAATAGTAGCCTTGTAACTACTTCACCAGTTACCAATCTTACTTGGTACTTTGGGGATGGAAATACCTCTAATCAGCCCAACCCTTTACACACTTATACTGCTCCTGGAACCTATCCGGTTAGTATCAGTGTTTCGGATTTGGATGGTTGTTCGGATAGCACGCAGCTTGCCAATCCTATTCTGGTAAGCGAGCCGAGTGCCGACTTTGTTTAAACATCCACTAAGATTATTGAATGCAATTGGAACGCCGGAACAATAAATGTGAGTAGGAGAAACAAAGTAGGCAAGCGGCTCGCTTACCAGA
>CAZHOC010000958.1:0-3147 GCA_964534295.1 uncultured Bacteroidia bacterium
TGGCAAGGACTTTAGCTGGGATTTTGGTGATGGCAACACCAGCGAGGAGTATGCACCTTCACATACTTATGAGAGTCCGGGACAGTATACCGTCTCACTTTCTCTGAGCGGACAATGTGGTACTGCGAGCAAGACACGCGACCAACTGATAAGTGTGCAAACCCCGCCTGAAGCCCCCAATACGATCAATGTTCTCTCTCAAGCCAGTTGCGGCGAGGAGTTAGAGTTGGTTGCAGAAGCTCAAAATCAGGTCGTTTGGTATGATGATTCGGCGCGTTTAGTCGCCTTCGGCGAACGCTTATATGTGCCTCATTTTATGCGTTCTATCACTTATACAGCTCATCAGTTAGTGCCCAATCAAAGCTTTCTGATTTATCCAGAGCTCAATCAGGATTCTATTCCAGAGATCAGAGATTATACACACGGTCAATATTTTTTCAATAATCAGCTGATCCTCCTCAAATCTTTTAAGGTCTTGCTCGCAGCTCCGGGAGAGATTGAGGTGGAGATTTTTTATCCTGATCGTACGCGTTCCCTAAAATGGACCTTCGCAGGTGAAACAGGCGAAAACACCCTCCAACTTGACCAATATTATGAGCCAGGTTGGAACTATTTGGTCAATGTTAGGTCAAAGCATCTGGTCGTGATCCCGGGTCCGGTAAGAACGGATTTCAATTTACCAGGGCTATTCGAGCTCAATAGTAGCCAAGGGGATTTTTATAATCATATCTATGGTTGGGAGGTATCGAGTCTCTGTCAAAGTCTACCGACTGAAGTAGGACTTAATACCGCTGTCCCCTCTCCTAGTCCGATCGACACCACTCGTTGCGGGCCAGAACGCTTTCGCTTTTTTGTCCCCTCTGAGGGCTACACCGTCAATTGGTACAATTGGGAGCATGAGTTGATCTATCAAGGTGAGAACTTTGAAACGCCCATCATCTATGGCAATACTCGTTACTATGTGGAACGCGAGGATGCGCGAGCTAGCCAAACTTTTGGGCCTCAATTAGACGAAAATCTCAGCTATACCTGGCCCCAAAATAATTTGTCCGCCATTCATTTTACTGTCAAAGAGCCCGTCATATTTGAATCCTTTGAGGTCATGGCTGACTCCGCTGAATGGGCCATCGCCTTTTTGGTTGAGAATATTCCAGGCTTACAAGCCGCCTATAGCGATAGTATTCCCGCCGGTAGGCAAAGAATCGAGGTCAATTGGTTGCTTCCAGCAGGCAATTACACCATGCGAGGCAATTCGCCTCATATCCGAGTGCAGGATCAAGCGCTGGATTTCCCTTACGAAATTGAAGGCCTTATCCAAATAGACAGCGCCTCTAGTCCAGGTTTTATTCCCTTTTTCAATTGGCAAGTGCGTCCTGCTTCTTGCTGGAGTGAACGTGTGCCGGTTATCATCAAGCGCGGCTTACAAATCGATCCTTTTGCCGATTTTAGTTATCTACAAAACCAAAACCTGATTAGGTTTGAGAATCTCAGCAAACCTTTCGACCGGGTGTTGTGGGATTTTGGAGATGGCACCTATAGTACAGAATTCAATCCTATTCACCTCTTCCGGGAACAAGGAAGCTATGAGGTGGGTCTGCAAATATGGTATGGAGGATGCTCTGATTATATCACTCAGAGTATCAACATTACTCAAACTCAATCCTTTTTGGAGATATTCCCCAATCCTGCTCACGATCAGGTAGTGCTAAGCCTACGCCCTTTACAAACAGGAGACTTTCAGCTAGAGATCTTTGATGTCAGTGGCAGAAGGGTTTGGAACGAGTCTGTGGGAGAAATCGAAAGAGGAGGCCCTTACTTCCGAGCTCTAAATGTTGGGGATTGGGCTAGTGGTTTTTATATCGTGAGGATGCGTTCTGCGGAGCAGGTCCTAGTCGGAAAGCTGCAGGTAAATTGATAAATTAAGGCTATGGCTAAGAAGAATAAAACCGTCGAGACGGAAGTCAATGTCGCGGACTTCGTCAATTCCTATGTAGAGCAAGAATGGAAGCGGGAGGACAGCTTTCGCCTGATTGAACTTATGCAGGAATGGTCTGGCTCCAAACCTAAGATGTGGGGCCCCACGATTATTGGTTTTGGTAGCTATCATTACAAATATGCCAGTGGGCATGAAGGTGATGCGCCTATGCTAGGCTTTTCGCCTCGTAAGGCTCAATTTTCCCTCTACGTTTTTTCTGATACCGAAAAAAGCCGGGCTTTACTAGAGGAGTTTGGCAAGTTCAAAATGGGGAAGGCCTGTATCTACGTCAAGAAATTGGCGGATATCAATATCTCTGTATTAGAACAGCTTTGTCAGGAATCAATCGACTATTTGAATGAGCATCACGAGTGTTCTTGTCATAAATAATCATAAGTGAATGAACATTCATTAACTCAGTCATCTTCAAAAGATAATCCCCCTGAGGACTGCATAAGACATCTTCAGGGGGATTTTTTTGCTTTTGCTTTGCTTATCCTTGAAAATAAGCTCTAGCAGATTTGGTAAAGCTTAGGCCAAATATCACCACTGATAATGCAATACTAATAAAAGCTGAGGCCGGTAGAGCTGCGAGCAAATCGACTATTATAGCGATACGAGTGGCAAGTAGATTTCGCTTACGGATAAAGTAGAAAATCGGAACGGCTAAGAGAGAAAAGCCTAGGAAGGTATAAAGGATGATTTGAGGTCCTACCGTGCCGACAGTGATATCCTTGATCGAAAAAACGATGTAAAAGGCGAGGACTAATAAAGCGCGTACGATGACCAAAATCTGCATAGCTTTGACGGAATTGGCTCCTTGAACCAATAAGCTAGTAGGACGGGGAGAGGTATTGCTGAGGCTACTCATAATTTTTGTTTTAAAGGTTTTTGTTATATCAACACTTCAAAGCTATGAGTAGGCAGTGTCTAGATTTTGGAGGATTAGCTCAAAGAATGGAAATATTGGGCCAAAAAGAAGAGAGGCACCTGTTAAGGCGCCTCCCAAGCTCGTTTTTACTATTTATTTGGCGACTTCCATCAGGGTCAAGTCTTGCACGAGTTGCCATTTCCCATCAGCTTTTACTAGACTGATCAAGCCCTTAAAGTCAGCGGCTTTACCATCCAAAAAGACTTTTACAGAGGCATTGGCTTCGTTTTGGACAGAGATG
>CAZHOC010000959.1:0-3146 GCA_964534295.1 uncultured Bacteroidia bacterium
CTAGTCGGATTCGTACCGCGATATTGCAAACGGTAATGCGTTATGTGGATTATGGCATGAGTGTCGAGGAAGCCGTTGCGGCACCACGCTTGCATTGGGAAGCGGGTAAACTCAACCTAGAGCCAGGCCTATGTGAGGAGCAAATAAATCCCCAAGATCTTGCGGGCGCTCCTACTGAAATCATTGAACGCTGGGAAAACAGCAGCATGTTTTTTGGAGGGGTGCATAGCGTAGCTCGCAGCGAAATGGATCATTTAAGTGGTATGGCAGATCCTCGTCGTGATGGTGCGACAGCGGAGGTTTAACAGCAAAATGAGGAAATGAGTTTCAATCTTAACGAGCGAAAATTTAAGTCTTTACATAACTCCAGCAATGGGGAAGTGGGCGACGATACCATTTTTCATTATCGCCAAGAGGGGAAACTAATCTGGGCCGAGTACCAGGGCGGGCAAATCCAAAAGGGCTTTTTGGTTGGTAAAATCGAAGGCGACCAATTGGCGTTTACCTATCAGCATGTCAATGCAGATTTTGAGGCGATGACGGGCAAGTGTCAATCAACAGTATCGTTGACAGTCGAAGGCAAATACCAATTAAACGAGCGTTGGCAGTGGACCTCCGGCGATTTGAGCGAGGGAGCGTCTATTTTGGTAGAGTTGTGAGGAGGGCCGCTTCGCGGAACGCTAGTCCTTAAGGTGCGGCATGCATGCGCGCACCTACAATGCTCTGTTTTAGTAGCGGCGTATTGAATACGCCGCAAAATGGAGATAATCGTTCCGCGCTCCCGATAGCTATCGCATTAGCGTCAAGCTAAGGAATTGGTTTTTATTAAATATGCCTGTGGTTTTCGTTTTTGCCTTGATTCATGCATGCAGTATTGTCTTACGGTTTGCTCAAATGGTTTGAGATTTGGGGCGACTAATAAGTCTTCGAATCGGCTTTTTACCCATTGAGCAAATTTGCCCATACTAATGGACTTTAGTTCCTCTTGGGCAATACTTCGGCTAAAGAATCGAAACCAAGGGAGTAAAAACAGGAGTATCCAACTTAGGAGTAAATAAATCTGAATCATCACTCTTTCATAGGTGAGCGATTGCTTCTGCAGGAATAGCTTGGCTAGGTGAAGGTGTTTTTTCCAAGTTTTGAAGATCACTTCAATGCGCCATCGTAATCCATATGCTTGAGCCACTTGTGGTCCTGTCCAAACCTCAGTCGACACGCTGGTCAAGAAGAGGTTCCATTTTAAGAGTTCGAAGTAGGCATCACCATGGTTCGCTTTCTGATTTCGATTCTTTTTCGCTTTGCGGATTCTTTGTTCTACCTGTGGTTGAGGGAGGCGAATCGCCACTAACCTGAGCGGCAATTGTTCTTTTTTTCCAACGAGAACAGGCTGATCCCAACCCATTTTCCCGCTTTTTTCTACTCCTCGGAGTATGGAGACCAAGCAAATTGGTGCGGCAGTATCGAGAGAGAACAGCGAAATGCCAAAACGATAACGGCTCAATAAATGAGCCCCTTGAGCCATAATTGCCCGAAAACTGCCTAAGACAAAGTAGCCGAGATCACGTAGGATTAGCTCCCCCTTTTTCAAACTTGGGATCAGTTCATAGGCATAACTTTGGTCATTTTGACGATATGATTGAATGGCAAGATCAACATATTGTTCTGCCTTGAGTGAATAGCGCAATTGAATACGAGCGTTTGCAGCAGGCCCTTTGAGTCGTCTACTATAGGAGCCTGGAAAGTGATTAGCTAAATTATCTGGGAGACTCAAGCAGGTACTATCTTCAATTTTGACCGACTTAAAGGCCGTAAATAAGGCCCCCTGATAAAGGCATTTATCTGACTCAAGCACCTGTTTATCAAGGGTTTCAAATAAAAGGGCTTTACAAAAACGAACTAAGCGATGATTGAGCCGAGCGGCTAAACCTTGTTTGCTCAGTAAACGACCACTACAATAACTAATCTGTTCGGCCCAAGTTCGTAAAGAGGTTTGGCCCGAAAGAAAGGAAAGAAAAAAGCCAAGTACAAAATCTACGCTACTGAACTTCCCACTTTTACGAAGGTGAAATTGATGACGAGAACCTAGCCCTTCCAAGTCAAGCGCTAAGAGTTTTGATTTCATTTTTGTAACTTGAGTCTCCATTAAATAAGCTGTTTAGATAAGATTTGAGTGGTATTAAATCCTAACCTAAACAGCTTTTCTCTTTTTTGAAACCCTTAGCTTGACGCATATGCGATAGCTATCGGGAGGTAAAAACCCTAAAGATCAAAGCGTGTAGGAATTTGCCGCTTCTTTGTAGGACATTTTTAACTCTGCCCTATTGGATTGTCAGAAAGAATCCCTAACTTTGCAAACCGCAATCTGACTAAGATATTTAAGCAAGATATAATGTTAATCATTCGCGTAAGAGAAAACGAAAACATCGATAAGGCGCTACGTCGTTACAAGAAGAAAATCCGTAACACGGGTATTCACAACGAAGTACGTAAGCGTGCTTATTACACCAAGCCTTCTAAAGAGAACCGCTTGGCGCTTGAAAAAGCCGAATACCGTCAGCAAATGCTAAACAAGTGGGAAGTATAGTCTTCGCCGCTCTTTAGTAATATTTGTTAGAACGTTTGATCGAATATTTGCAAAGTCTCCCAAATCGTATCCGCGGTTTGGCTGAGACTTTGTTCTGTTAGATGGGTAGCAAGGTCGCTCGGCCGATGATAATGCTCAAATATCGGGGCTCCCTCGATGATTTCTAGGAGTGTTTTGCTATCAACCTCAAATTCCATAGCCTTATAATAGTGTGCTGCCACCTCGCGGTCTTTCTGACTGATGCGAGTGATGGTCCACGCATCAAAGATGCCCGCCGCTCGGAAAGGAACATGATCCGCCGAATGCATGATGATCTTATCAAGGCGAGTGCAATTGATGTCTTTGGCCTTGGCTTGGGACTCAAAGGCAAGCAATAGTCGTTCTTCGTGATGCTCGCGCAAGGGCCAAAGGGCAAACTCCTCCCCCATGCCCACCAACTCCATATTGAGCAAACCCAGCATCCCCCGAACTCCATATTGCTCTACATAAGCTTGGGATCCTAAAAGTCCCGTCTCCTCGTCATCAAAAAAGAAGACTTGTAAACCAAAGTTGGTAAAGGTCT
>CAZHOC010000960.1:0-2487 GCA_964534295.1 uncultured Bacteroidia bacterium
CACTGGGCCTATGTCCCACCTCAAAAGTCTCCCCTGCCAAAGGTATCACAAAGCTCTTGGCCCAATAATGAAATTGATCACTTTGTGCTTGCCAAGATAGAAGCTAATGATTTAGAAACTTCTCCCAGAGCTAGCCAAATACGCTTGCTAAGACGTCTCAGCTTGGATTTGACAGGTTTGCCCCCTACTCCCGAGGAGGTCGAGGCCTTTGTGAGCGATCCGAGTCCGGAAGCTTATGAGCATGCCGTAGATCGTTTGTTGGCTTCTCCCCACTTCGGGGAACGCTGGGCCGCAGTCTGGATGGACTTGGCGCGTTATGCAGATTCACAAGGCTATGAACGCGATGATCATCGGACCATGTGGCCCTATCGCGATTGGCTGATCAAAGCCTTTAATCAAGACAAGGGCTTTGACGATTTTACCATCGAGCAATTGGCGGGGGACTTACTCACTCTGCAAGGAACCGATCAGTTGATCGCGACTGCTTTTACCCGCAACTCCATGACCAATGCTGAGGGCGGTACGGACGACGAAGAATTCCGCGTAGCGGCTAGCCTAGACCGCAACAACACGGTCTGGACCGTATGGCAGGCTACCACTATGGAATGTGTACAATGTCATAGCCATCCTTACGACCCTATTCGGATGCAGGAGTACTACAAATCTCTGGCCCTTTTCAACAATAATCAGGACCAAGATCTGCGTTCGGAGTTTCCCAATGTGGAGCAGTATGAGCCCAAAGATTCGGCCCGCATCGAGGAGATCATTCAGTATATCAGTGAGCAAGATCCGCTATATCAAGCCCCTTCTTCTCCCCTCTTCGAGGAACGTATCAAAGCCGCTTACTATCCGAGGATGATTGCGGGAGATTGTGATGATTTTTCTCACGCGACGATTTACCCAGATCAGGTGGCGAGCAATTGGACCAATAATGTCAATTCTGCGGTAGGTCGTACTTTTATGATAAAGTTTGCAGATGTTGATCTCAGTGATATCAATGCGATTGAGTATATCTATGCTGCCTCAGGCAACGAAAGTGCGATTGATCTACGACTGGATAATATCGATGGCCCACAACTGGCTTTTAGCTCGCTCAAGAAAACAGGGCGTATCCGCGGCAATGAAGGTGGAAGCAATGATACTTGGCGCAGTTTCCAGCAAAAAATTCCTGCAACCACTGGAAAGCATGATCTATTTCTGATCCTCAAAAATACTACTGGCAAAGTGCCAGACGGGATATTGACGCTCAAAGAAATAAGACTTGTCCCTCAATCTTATCGCGAGAAGCCACAAATCGCTGCCTATCGAGACAGTCTCCGTAAGTATCGTTACCGAGCTACCCGAACCCCTATTCTCAAAGCTCGCACAGCAAATAATTTACGACACACTTATGTGTTTAATCGCGGCAATTGGCTAGTTCCCGGTGATACTGTCCAGGCTGGTATCCCGCATAGCTTAAGCAATGATAGCCAGCGGGAGGATTTTGACCGCCTCGCCTTCGCGCAGTGGCTAGTCAGTGAAGACAATCCATTGACCTCACGCGTTTTTGTCAATCGAGTATGGGAACAGTTATTTGGGCGCGGCATCGTCATGACCCTTGAAGATTTTGGTACCCAAGGCTTTAAGCCTACTCATCCGGAGCTCTTGGATTGGTTAGCGGTAGAATTTCGGACTACCCACCAATGGAGCCTGAAGTCTTTACTTAAGCAAATTGTGCTTTCGGCTACCTACCAACAAAGTGCGAAAGTACGACCCGAAGATCTTGAAAAAGATGCAGACAATATATGGCTAGCCAGAGGGCCTCGCGTTCGGCTAAGTGCCGAACAAATCCGAGACCAAGCCCTCGCCGTTAGTGGACTGCTTAGCCGCAAAATGTACGGACCGAGTGTAATGCCGCCTCAACCCGATGGGGTGTGGCAGGTAGTCTACAGTGGTCGCCGTTGGCTGGAAAGTGAGGGCGAAGATCGACATAGACGTGCTTTGTATACCTACTGGCGTAGAACGACGCCTTATCCATCCATGGTCGCCTTTGATAGCCCGACGCGAGAACTTTGTATGCCGCGTCGAATATCGACCAATACACCGCTGCAAGCCCTTGTTACGCTAAACGATACGGTTTATCTAGAAGCGGCCGCAGCCTTGGCGGAGCAAATGATGGCTTTTGAAAATCCCGAACGTACCGAAAAACTCAAGTATGGTTTTGAAAGGGTACTGATGGAAACCCCTAGTGAAAGACAAGTCGTCGCGCTGCAACGCCTATATGAGCAAGCCTTAATAGATGCTAAAGAGCGCCAAGCGCTCAGCGATCCCCAAGAGATTGAAAAAACGGCCCTGACTATCGTGGCCAATGCCCTGCTAAATATGGACGCCTTTGTAATGAAAAGTTAGCCATGAACCTCCGACAAGAACTCTACTACCGACAATTGCGTCAGCAGACGCGGCGTACCTTTATCAAGAAAGCCTTAGGAGGGGCTGGCGCTTTGGCGC
>CAZHOC010000960.1:2497-3139 GCA_964534295.1 uncultured Bacteroidia bacterium
AGGTTCTCTGCTTGGCTGTGGTCCAGAAAAAACTGGCGCGGCAGGCATGCTCAACAAAAATCCGATGGCGGCTTCTGCCTCCCATTATGCGCCTAAGGCCAAGCGAGTGATCTTCCTGCATATGGCAGGGGCTCCTTCACAATTGGAGCTATTTGACTATAAACCCGCTTTGCAAAAGCTTGATGGCAAACTCTGCCCTGACTCTCTCCTTGAGGGTAAGCGCTTTGCCTTTATCCAAGGGGTTCCCGAAATGTTGGGCCCACAAGCAAAGTTTTCCCAGCATGGCGAATCAGGCGCTTGGGTATCGGACAATATGCCTTATTTCCAAAATACGGTAGATGAAGTGGCTTTTCTCAAGGCCATGCAAACAGATGAATTTAACCATGCGCCCGCCCAACTTTTGCTCCATACAGGCAGTCCCCGACTCGGCCGACCCGGCATGGGTTCTTGGGTAGCCTATGGCCTAGGGACTGAAAATGACAACCTACCGGGCTTTATCGTTTTGGTCTCTGGTGGCAATACCCCTAGTGGCGGTAAGAGTCTTTGGGGCAATGGTTTCCTACCTTCGGTTTATCAAGGTGTGCAATGCCGCTCGCAGGGCGATCCGGTGCTGTATTTGTCTGATCCTTCCTTCATGGATCG
>CAZHOC010000961.1:0-3135 GCA_964534295.1 uncultured Bacteroidia bacterium
GTGGGCTCATGAGTGGCTTTTTATTAATTCAGCACTATAGTCATCATTTACAAAAAGCCACTCATGATCGCCCTTATTATTAGTGGGCTCATGAGTGGCTTTTTATTAATTCAGCACTATAGTCATCATTTACAAAACAGTCTTTATTTTGAAAAACTAGCCGAAGACAATTTACGATCTGGAGCTGTGGTTTATCTAAATCAATCAGCCCAAAGAGCAGATCAGCAAGCATTTAGTTTATTTAATTCAGAGGCAGATAGCTGCTATATCCGAACTGAGCCTTGGGGCTTTTTCACGCTGCTACATGGCAAAGGCACTCATGGGAGGGAAAGCTTTAGTCAAAGCGCATTGATAGGCGAAATTCCTCAAGGCATCTGGACCTCAGCCCTATATTTAGCGGATAAACGGCAGCCTTTGACTTTAGTGGGCAATACAGAATTAAAAGGACAATTGGTTCTCCCAGCTGCAGGATTACGGACAGGCTATATAGGTAAGATCGGTTACTCAGCCAAAGGTTCTTTACAGCAATCTCAATCCAGGAGTAGCAAAGCAATCCCCAAGCTAGATAAAGAAGCCCTCAAAATGGCTGAGGAATATCTTTCCAGATTATCTAATTCTGATGGGGAGTACCGTCTATTAACCGATTTATATGAGCATCGTGCATGGGACACCACTGCCTTTATTTTGAGAACTACTGGCAGTCTCATCGTGCAAGACTGTAAGCTTAATGGAAAGACAGTCTTAATAGCTCCAGGGGAGATCATAATAGAATCAAGCGCCAGTTTAGCGCATACGCTTTTATTTGCAAAGCGGATTCGTATCAAAAAAGGCTTTCAAGGAAAAATTCAGGCCTTTGCCGCGGAGCAACTAATTGTTGAGTCTGGAGTAATTTTAGACTATCCAAGCGTGCTCTGTTTAAGCAAACAAAAAGATACTCCAGCTAACTTTCGTTTTGCCAATCAGAGTGAGATCCAGGGCGGCATTTTCTATTTAAGTGAAGGGCAGCCTATCCATCGAGAGGATCAGTGCCAAATATCCGGTTCGGTATGGGGAACGGTCTATGCCAGTCATCATCTTGATTTGAGAGCTAATGTAGCAGGTCATGTTTTTTCCGGCGGTATTCGGTTAAAAACGCCAGCGGCAATTTATACAAACTACCTGCTTGATGCCCAAATTGATGCGAAAGGTCTAGCCCCTACATATGTAGGCCCTCGGCTTGTCAAAGGAGGCGATATGGCGATTATTCAGTGGTTTCCCCAAACAAGTACAGACTTATGAAAAGAAAACATAGCCTTTCGGGAGCCACACTTTTAGAAGTGATCAGTAGCCTAGCATTGCTATCGATCATTT
Organism: uncultured Bacteroidia bacterium; assembly: GCA_964534295.1. Taxonomy (GTDB): domain Bacteria; phylum Bacteroidota; class Bacteroidia; order J057; family J057; genus JBCAWW01. Next base: position 1,351 of record CAZHOC010000961.1, read on the forward strand.
TTATCATTGGCAGTCTGGTATTTAAGCGTCTAGGAGATATTCAATCTCCGGCTCAAGTCCTTAAATCAAGACAGCTCGCAGAGGAGCTATTAGCAGCGCCCATCCCCTATCCAATACCGGAACGCCAAGAGTGGGAACTACAAGGTAGAAGGTGCGAAAGAAAGATAAAGGTCCTTGTCCCCGAAAAAGGTATCGTAGAATTATCGATCGATTGCTATTGGGGGAATCGTCTGCTCCTTAACCGGAAAAGAATCGAAAGAATCAGGAGGTAATGAAGCAAAAACGTCCGATACTCAAGGGATTTACCCTCTTAGAAATGCTAGTAGCCTTGGCCTTAACGGGTTCAGTGCTCGTATTAGGTTTTGGCCTTTACCGTTTATTTGGAGATTGGGTAAAACGCTATCAGCAGCAGATAGAACGAGCCGCAGACTTTGCCTTACTCGAAAAGCAGATTCGATTAGATATGGGAAGAGCAGAGGCGCTAGAGTGGCAAAATGGCATTATCCTGCTCAATGAGCAGGCGATTCCCATCCTGCAATATAGCCGAAATGATAGCCAACTAATTAGGAAAAGTAGCTACACTCAAGATACATTTGCCTTCATTGGCGATTGGCAATACCAAGAAAACGGCTGGGCCATCCAAGATACTAATTTGCATGTATCTGCCTCATTCTCTTTTCCTCCTAAAGCACAAGCCAAGCCATGAAAGAGATAAAACTAGATCGCTTAGCGGCCAAGCCTAAAGCAGCTCAAAAAGTCGTCGAATCCGATCAAGAGCTTTCTATCTGGGAACGAGATATCCGTTTTGGGCCGGCCATACCGATGAAGGAGCGGCAAAAGCTCTATCAGCTTTTAGGCATTTTGCTGGGTTCAGGATTGGGTATTATGGATGCGATTGAAGTATTGAAAGATCAGGTCCAGAGTAAAAAGCTCAAGGAGATACTTAATAAGGTAGAAGTTAGTCTTGAAGATGGAGTATCTCTCTCCGATAGCCTTGAATCACAGGCCGATTACTTTTCGCCATTCGAAATCTATACCCTGCGTATGGGCGAGCAAAGCGGGCGCATGGCGGAGATCTTACATAATCTGGCTGATTTCTATGAGAAACGCGTTCGGCTACGCCGAAAATTGGTACAAGCTTTTTCCTATCCCATCGCGGTCATCTTTATCGCCGCATTGGTACTGACATTTATGATCGCATTTGTGGTACCAATGTTTGAGGATATCTTCAGCCGCTTTGAAGCAGACTTGCCGCCTATCACTCAATCAATTTTGTCGATCTCAGAGTTCATGCAGCTCAATTATCCTTGGATATTATTAGGAACCGCAGCCTTGGGAGGTATCTGGTATGGCTTAAGGAAGAATGAGACTTATCGTGCATGGAGTGCCAAAGCCAGTATGCGGATTCCCTTATTGGGTAAGCTGATTCATAAACTACAATTAGCTCGCTTTAGCTACACCTTTGGCTTGCTATTAAAGGCCAAAGTAAATCTGGATAGGAGCCTAGAACTGCTCACCAATGTTACTCCCTTTTATCCCTTACAAAAGGCCGTAGGGGAAGTAAGAACGGATGTAATTGGGGGGCAAAGTCTATATGAGGCCAGCATCAAGCATAAGATATTTCCGAAGTTTTTCACCCAAATCGTTAAGGTGGGCGAAAAGACCGCCAAACTTGATCAAATGATGGAAAAACTAGCGGAAAGTCTAGAAGAGGAAAGCGAAGCAGGCATCAGTCAGCTGACCCAGTTTTTGGAGCCCTTATTGATTATCATTTTAGGAGTAATG
>CAZHOC010000962.1:0-3133 GCA_964534295.1 uncultured Bacteroidia bacterium
CTTTGTTGATTATATCGGTCTCTCGGAACCCGAAGCAGACTATAAAATCTCCCTTTACCAAAAAGCCGTGGAGAGTAAGGAAGTGATCGCTTTTGAGGAGCAAAGCCGTGTTCCCAGTCTAGGAGAGCTTATCACCCAAACTCGTATCAAACCCATCCTCAATAAAAGGGGAGAGGTCATCCAATTGAGTTATGCCGCCTATGACATCAGTACGTTCCGCAAAGCGGCCCAAAAAAGTAAGGAGACAAATGAACTTCTGAAAGAAGCCCAGCAAATCGCCCAGATCGGGGTTTGGCATTGGAATGCGGAAATCAATCTCTTTGATTGGACTGATAAAATGCGCGAAATCTTTGGTCTGGAGGAGGGAGTAACCCCCAGCTTTGACGAATGGGTGAGCATGATCCATCCGGAGGATGAAAACCGCATACGTGAAGAGATCGAAGCTTCCTTTGCCAATCATGATTCCTTTTCTTTAGAACATAAAATTATCCGTAAGGACGGCGAAACCCGCTACCTAAATACGTGGGGAGGGCTAAGGATCAGTCCGAAGGGTGAGGTGCGAGAAGTATTTGGTCTATGCCTAGATCGTACGGAGGAAAAGCTGGCGGAAGACCGACTGCTTTCTGCCGTAATCAAAGCAGAAGACAAAGCCAGAAAACAAATCGCCAGGGATCTGCATGACGGTTTAGGACAAAGCCTAACCACTGTGCTCCTCAACCTCAATACCTTAGCCCGAGAAAAAGAATCACTCAGTGAAAAGGGAAAGAATCGGCTAGAAGTAGCGAAAGAGTATTTAGATCTCGCCATGGAAGAAAGCCGAAAAATCGCCCATGCTTTGATGCCCCAAGTGGTGGTGGATTTTGGTTTTGTGCTAGCGCTGCAAAACCTCATTAGTGCCCTGGAGGGAGGGAAAATAGAGTACTACTTCTTCCACAATCTGCCAGAAGATTTTAAGCTGCCTCAAAAGCTGGAGATTAGCCTCTACCGCATTTGTCAGGAAGCCCTGCAAAATATCATTAAACACGCCAATGCGACCGAAGTCAATATTCAACTCACTCAAGATGAGGAGTTGCTACAGTTAACGATAGAGGACAACGGGAAGGGGTTTGATCTCACGGCAGTAGAAGATGGGCTGGGAATCAGCAACATTCGGACGCGCGTACAAGCCTTGGGAGGACTTCTTTTTTTGGACTCGATATTAAATGAAGGCAGCATAATCACCATTCAAATCGCAGTGAACACATTCGCCTATGGAAGCGTGGAAAATACTCATCGTTGACGATCATAAATTGATTCGAGAGGGTATCATTGCTTATCTCGAAAAGGAAGCTGATCTATCGGTTATCGGCACTGCCAGCAATGGGGTCGAAGCGATTGCTTTTCTAGAAAAGCAAGCTGCCGATATCGTGATGCTTGATATCAGCATGCCACAGATGGGCGGTTTGGAAACTACTCGTAAGATTAGAGAGCTGTATCCAGATACCCTGATCATGATCTTGACGATGCATGATGATGCTACGCATATCAAGCAACTTATTAAGGCTGGAGCAAGCGGATATCTGCTAAAAAACTGTGATGAAGAAGAGGTTGTTAATGCTATTCGGGCAGTCTTGGCAGGAGAAGTCTATTATAGCTCTGGAGCAGCACGCTCAGTCATGAATAGTCTTAGCCCCAATCGTAGACCCGCCCAGACCGTTGTAAATGTAAAATTTACCTCTCGAGAAAAAGAAGTACTAAAGCTAATCTTAGCGGATCTTTCCAATAAAGAAATTGCTGATAAGCTGTTTATTAGTATCCGCACCGTGGAGGCCCACAAGCGCAACCTTCAAGTAAAGACTCAGAGTAAGACCATCGCAGGGCTGATCAAGTATGCCTACGAAAATGGCTTAGTAGAATAAGTATTTATTTTCCTCAATTGGGAATTTCCCCCACTTTATCGTTTTCGCTTCTAAGGGAATCGCGTAAAAATAGCTGATTCCCCGGTCATACCTTAGCGTCATATTGGCAATAATCGATTCCCTTTATGGCGATGATCCTCATCATTGGTCGTTACTTATCTAATCTGAAAGCGATACAGGACTCTGTGCCTGATGCTATTTCTCCTCATTGCGTCTGTATTGAGGAAAAAGACCTTCTAACGCATGCAGAGAAGGTTTTTGCTGCTTACTCGGACCTCAAATCCGCAGTCTTGGATATCACCAACTGTCCAGAAGGCGTAAATAAATCTCTTTCTAGTTTTCGTGATAATTGCCCGCAGGGCGTATTCAAGATCATTATTCACCCTTTTCAGGGAGCATTATTAGCCTCTTTACGAGAGCGCTACCACAGCATGCATTTTTTGCATTTAGAGGAGGTTTCAGAGCGCCTAGAAGGCTTTTTGAAGAAAAATCACCTTCTCTCTAAGGCCCCTTCTAGGTGAATCACCTAGATGCCAATTCTAGGAAATGACGGATTTATTTCAGTATCCACTTCCCTAGCTTTGTGATATGATAAACAATGGCTGAATGAGACTTATCCATAAATATCCTGTACTAGAAGCTGTATTAGAGATGAAGGAAGCAAGAGAACCAATGGTAATTCCAGGGGGGATTCAGAAGGTGGTTTTTGTCTCTGCCAACCCGGCAGATAGGCATTTACTACAAATTGCCGTAGAGGAGCTAGCCATCAAATTGGAGTTCGTGTTTTATAAGAGCGCGGAAGAATTCCAATCTCGAATGGAGGCCGGAGAAATTGAAATCGGAGAAAACGATATCCTATTTGTGGATTATTTCTTGCCCCGCCAATCGGGACTGGAATTGTTAAAGATGCTTCGCTCAGATGAGCGTTTCGGACAATTGCCCATCCTAATGATGGTGCCGGCAATGTTTGATAAGATATTGGTGGGTAGTTATCAAGAAGGAGCCAACTGCTGCATTTTGATGCCGGTTGATTACTATGAACTGATTACTACTCTCAAAGGTGTTTTAGGTTATTGGAACTACATGTTAAGGTAAGAACTTCCCGTCAGCGATCTCACACTTCCGTATGCATGACGAAGAGGGGCCTCCATTGAGAGGCCTTTTGGTTTAGGCATATTTTAGACTTAATCTTTCTTTTTTACCTCCTCGGTACCGCTTCCCTCCCCTCTCACTGC
>CAZHOC010000963.1:0-3130 GCA_964534295.1 uncultured Bacteroidia bacterium
TTGTTTACTCTGTTGACGAGTTCCGCTGGGGTAATGACGGTGTGTTCATCCTCAGAAGGCCATTCAACTAAGTCCGCCAAAGTAGCAGTAAATGCCTCAGAAGGACTCCACCCCTTTGAAGCGAGGTCAAAGGCTCCATAGGGAGCAGGATAGGTCTCACCCTCTTTCAGAGGTTCTACTACATAGGCTACTCCTCCTGCATCTTTTTCACCAAATCGGCTCAAGCGACCAATACGCTGGGCTAGGCGATCCCATGGACACAGATCACTCAGCATGAGGTTGGTACTGATGTTAACACTCATTTCACCAATTTGGGTCAGGATTGCAATTCCAGAGGCGGTCCCTTTTTCCCATGCATCTTTTCCTAGTGCATCCAGTAACCTGGCTTCAACTTTTGCCTTATCACTTTCCGTAAATCGGCTGTGGTACAACAGTAAGTCTATTTCTGGATAGTTCTGGTGAAGCCACTTATAATAAGCCAAGGCACGTGCGATGGTATTGGCGTAAATGATCCCTTGACCTTGGGTAGCCATTTGACTCAGCACCTCAGCTGCCTCTTCAGGTGATTCAGCTTTTCCTCCCCATTTAAGCCTACGCTCAGGGTGTCCACTATCATCTCCATGATCAGGCGGACTTTTGATCGGAATGGGAACCTCGTAGAGGGTTAGGGCAGAATCGGGAACCGTCGCACTCATGATGAGAACGGGAACTTCAAGGAGTCGTAGCGTCTTGAGAAGCACCGTCAGGTTGGCTTGTACAAAGGGATCATAAAAGTCTGCCTCATCAAACACCACGGCGCTATTGGCGAGGAAAAAGAAGGTGGAATGATGAATTTCTTTGGCTCCGCTAAGACAAATCATGAGGTGGTCAATGGTACAAACATTCACAGGTGTTGCGAGGCGCTGGGCCATCTTATGCAATTCGGTCGCATCACTGCGCGCTTGGCCGCTGGTGTCTCCGTAGCGATTGTGCCATGCACTCGAATGATACAACCCTGTTTCACTTACATTGGCTTCCAACCCAATCGACAAGGCATTGGAAGTGAAGCGGGTCGGCATTGCTACCACAAGTCTATCTGCTCTCCCTGCCTTAATGTGCTTCTCAGCCCAGAGTAAGGCAGCATAGGTCTTTCCGCTACCTGTGGGAGCACGTAGGATAGCGATCATTTCATCTCCTAGCTCTTTCGCTGCGTGTTGAACGGGCTTCAAACCAGGGAAATGTTTCACGACTTTGAACTGCTCAAGAGATACCAACTTCTCTCCAGCTTCTGCACGGCTTGCTCTCGTATCCGCTAGCTGTAGCAAGGCTCTGATGGCACTGTATCGATATCGTTCCAAAGTCGCCTTTTCCCATCTTTGCCTTCCCACATGGTAATCTTCCTTTTTAAACATCTTGAAGAACTCATAGAAAGGGCCCTCTTGCCCTTCCTCAGCAGCATCTTCTTTCCAACGTCGCTCGTGGTAGCGGCTAAGCTTACCGTGGTGAGCACCGATGGCGGCTAACACTGGGAGAGGGAGAGTTTCTCCATTTACTTTTAATAGCCTGAGAGAAGCAAACTCATGCCTGAAATGACACTTCATGATGTTCTCGCCTACAAACTTTTCCTGCTCTTTTCTTTCCCTCTCGTAAGTTTTATAGACCTTCGGGTCAACAAGGCTGGCAGAATACCCGTTTGAGGTCAACCAGCTTTGATAAGTTTGATAATCCTTTTGACAGGCTATTTGCCACTTACCGGCAGATTTCCCTAAGTCATGCCACCATGCAGCATCAAGTAATGCTGTTACAAGGTCTTCCCCTAATATTCTTTTATACTTGATGGCAAGATTAGGCCACGTGTTAAGCAGACGCACTGCTTCATCATAGACATGCTGACGGTGGTCCCTCAGGCTAATGCCGGAGGGCTTTGCTAGTAGTTCCATATGATGTTCCGGTTACAAGGGACGGAATAAAGTGGTCTGAGACAAAGCCATAAATGCTTTATCATATGCCTCTGCTACAGAAAGATCTTCATCCATAGTGTCATCTCCCAAGAAATAACTCGCTCCACGTAGCTCTAACTCTTTCAGGATAGCGATTTTTTCTTGCTCACTCGTCTCGCTTGCAAAATAGCGTATCGCCTTACGACTCAGTTTTGTATCCAAGACAATCAATACTCGATTAGGCTCGCCTGAAACCGCATTTCGAGCTTGATTTGCATAATCGTTCATGGTACGGGTAGCTTCAAGAAATAACGCAATACGCCGTTGATGCTCTGCATCGTCAATGAGCTTTTCAAACTTCGTAGACAAATGGACTTCTTTTTCATACTTGGGAAGTCTTATTCCCCCGACCTCTCCAACATCAAGATGAAAGTTCATGATCATTTCATCTCTTTGGCTAAATTCATTGGTTGCAAGAGCCTGTTTTTTTTCGGATCCTTTATCAGGGTTAACCCTTAGGCGAATAAGTAAGTCTCGTACCGTTTTACTCTCTTCTAGTGCTACTGCTGGTGTCGCAGTAACAGGTGCCGTTCTCCTACCTGAATATTCTCCCGTTTCTGTAATCAGGTATCCGCCTAAATCACTACGTATATCTTTTGCAATATCGGCTGGTACTCCATCCCCATTAGATACATACGTATCGCCTCTTTGGGGGTCTCGCTCATTTAGTCGGTCAATCGCTCGGAAGAGGACATGTCGCTGCATTTGGCCAGAAATATATACACGTCCATCTTGGCGTTGCTTAATAGAAGATGCATTACCAAGGAGTTTTTCTCCACGGTTTGCAGCGTGATTTTCCATTGGTGCAACTAGGGTAACAAGAATTGAAGATATCGTCATGGTTTTAAGTTTAGTAAAGATTTAAAAGGTGGAAAATGGCATTTAGGATCGATGAGGAGGCTTTTCAGCGGTAATAGCAGAGGTCTTTTCTGGAGATGTGTCCAAAGTCTTTTTAGGAGATTTACGGATTTTTGCTCTTACTCGCATGAAGGCAGTAGTTAACTCTTTGGTTGTATCCAGACTAATACCACCTTGTTCTACTCCCAGCGCTACTTTTTCCATAAAAAAAACAGCCTCGGGGTCAATTTCCTGCTTGGTAATTCGACCTGCAATGATGCTTAGGCGAGAAATTAACTCTGTAGGGCTCTTTG
>CAZHOC010000964.1:0-3129 GCA_964534295.1 uncultured Bacteroidia bacterium
AGTTAAAGGTCACTGGAAAGATTGAAACGCCAGCTGATTATCAGGAGCCATTGAGTACTTTTCGAGTATTAGAAGACCTGGAAACTACTATGCCAGTGCTCCAATCTGTGGCAAAAAGTCGCTTTGGTAGACATCAGCTTGCTACCTCCGCTTGTTTTGTTTGGCATGACTTGCAGACTACTCGCGCTCACTCTCGTCCTAGCTTGCATCATGATCTTCGCTCTCCATATGAAAACAGTCTTTCATTTGAAGCGAAGTTGAATAGGGGAGAGGAGTTGAATTTTGCTTGGACAGCGGCTCAGTGTAGCACACAGGATTTTTGTGATCCACAGTCTGAATCAGAGCGATTTGTCATATTCCAAATGCTCAACCCCAAAGAAGCTATTTTAGCAAAACATCGAGCCGCTTGGGAAGAGCTCTGGGAAGGGGATATTATTATTGAAGGCGATCCTGAATCCCAACTGGATGTTCGGCTTGCGCTCTACCACCTATACGCTTTTAGCCGTGCTGATACTAACCTCAGTATTGCACCGATGGGGCTTTCTTCCCAAAACTATAACGGACATATCTTTTGGGACACCGAATTGTGGATGTATCCACCTTTGTTGCTACTTAATCAGCCAATAGCCCGCTCCCTATTAAACTATCGATCCGACCGACTTGAGAAGGCAAAGCAAAAAGCGATCAATTTTGGGTATCGAGGAGCTATGTTTCCCTGGGAGAGTGATGATATGGGAGAAGAAGCGACTCCGGCTTGGGCGCTTACAGGCACCTTCGAACATCATATCACCGCTTGTGTAGGGATTGCCTTTTGGAACTACTTTCAGCTGACGAGAGATCTAAACTGGCTTCAAACCAAAGGCTATCCCATGCTCAAAGAAATTGCTGATTATTGGGTAAGCCGCGCCACTAAAAACGAGGATGGCAGCTACTCCATTCTAAATGTAGTGGGTGCAAATGAGTTTGCTCCGAATGTGGACGACAATGCCTTTACCAATGGGGCAGCTATCACAGTCTTGGAGTATGCTTGTTCAGCCGCAAAGACATTGAATGAAGAGCTTGATCCTAGTTGGGAACAGGTTGCAAAAGGCATTAAGCTACATCGCTTTCCTGATGGCACGACCATGGAACATAGTACCTACAACGGGGATCGTATCAAGCAAGCTGATGTCAATCTTCTTTCTTATCCACTCTCGGTGGTTAATGATCAAGAGACTATGCTAAAGGACCTACGCTACTACGAGCCTAAATTGGCAGAAGAGGGGCCCGCAATGGGCCTTTCTGTATTTGCTGTAATCTATGCGCGTATGGGGGATGCACAAAATGCTTACCGCTTATTCAAAGCCAGTTATGAACCAAACAAACGTCCTCCATTTGGAGCGCTTGCAGAGTCAGCCCTTAGCAATAATCCTTACTTCGCTACAGGAGCCGGAGGCATGCTCCAGATTTTGATGTTCGGCTTTGCCGGACTGCACCTAACCGACGAAGGCCTTAAGCAGCTTAATCCCATCCTGCCACCCCAATGGAATCGCCTCTGTATCAAGGGAGTAGGGCCTAATCGTGAAACTTTTGATCTAAGAAAAAACTAATAAGAATCTCTCTGTTTTTTAGGCCCACTGATTTAATAAGAATCGTGGGCTCTTTTTAGCTTAACTCTGAAATTTTTTATGAGAAAATATGGGCTAGGGGAGGAGAGGTAATTTTTTCTCCCCTACTACTTTTTTGAGTTTAAGCGTAAAATAAAAGTCCGCTCCCTGATCTGGCGCACTTTTCAACTCAATATGGCTCCCCATTATCTGTACTAAGATTTGAGCAATATTTAGGCCTATGCCAATACCATCATGTTTTCGAGTGTATGAATTGTCTTCCTGCGAAAAAGCTTCAAATATTTTTGTTTGATTCTCCTCGTTGATTCCCTTGCCATTATCAAGCACATGGAAGCGGATTTCTACTTCTGATTCATTCTCCTTAAGGATTTTAGCATGAAGAGTGATAACACAATTATCATTAAACTGAATGGCATTAGAGAGCAATTCGCTTAGCGCTTTCTCTAGCTTTTGACGATCTGCTCTCAGGCGCAGAGAAAGGTTTTTATCCCACTTTTTGCGGATTTCATGTCCTTGCTGCTTGGCCTTATCTTTAAAGCTTCTGACTATTCCCCAAAGCAAATCTTCTAATTGAAATTCCTCTTCCTTTAGTTGATATCGACTACTACTTAATTCGCTGAATTTCAATATGTTATTAATACTTCTTAAAAGGTCTGTGCTATTAGCTAAAATGATTTTCAAAAAACTTTCCTGCTCCTGATTCACCAATGTTTCTGACAACAACTCTCCGCCTCCAAGAATGCCGTTCATCGGGGTAAGCATTTCGTGGCTCATTTTTGCCAAAAAGCTGGAGCGAGCAGTTTCAGCCCGATCCACTGCCTGGTAAGCTTCTCTGAGCTCCTGGTTTAGCCTCTTTTGATGGCGAATATGCTGGGCCTGTTTTTGAGTGAATTCAATTAAGCGTTTCAGAATAGGCTTAAAAACCAAGCGAAATTCTACATACATAAGGATTAGGGCCAATACAAAAATTCCTAACTCTACGTAGCCCAGGTAGGCAACTTTGGAGCTGGCAGAAACTTCATATGCCTTTACGATCTGATCCATCTTTCTCAAATAGTGGGCTTCACTTTCTGCTAATCGTAAAAAATCTAGATTATGATTGAGATCGTAGCTTTTGTTGATTTCAATAGTAATCGCATCAGCATGGACTTCTAAGCTATCAAATTGCAAGCGAATCTCAGCTGTCTGTAGGGATAGGCTCTGGGGAGATTCTTTTAGCCATTGATGAGATTCCTCCCACAATTCCTGACTTTTTCTTAGTTCGCCATGGGGTAGGGGAGGCTGCTCCATCGCAGAACGCTTATCCTGCATTAAGCATAATTTTACAATTTTCTGGCTAAGCATTCTTTGTCTACCTGCAATATTGATGACTTCTGCATCGCCTTTTTGATCAAAAATAAAATATTGAATAAATAGCTGACTTAGGAACAGTAGGGAAGCTATTCCCAAGAAAGCCAGCAAATACTTGCGTTTGCTAGATTTGATAAATTGGGGGTCTATTGCATCATTATTCATTTTTGTG
>CAZHOC010000965.1:0-3113 GCA_964534295.1 uncultured Bacteroidia bacterium
ACTTTGGGTTCAACCAGCTTGGGTGGCGATTTGCCTCGAAAATGATGATATGTTTGCCAATGACTGGGTCGGTGGGGGCTATTCTGGTTCCCAGAACGGTCAGTGGTATATCGAGCGGCCTTGGATTGGATACTATCAAGTGATCAATCGCGCCAATATTGTTTTGGAGCAGGTCGAACCACTCGATTTTCTTGAGCCAGAACTCAAAGATGCAGTACTAGGCCAAGCTTACTTTATGCGAGCCTTCAGCTATTATGAATTGGCTCGCCGTTTTGGCGATGCGCCCATTCGACTAAGCTCATATGATCCTGCCAATGACTCCCAGGATGCAGTCAGAGACCCCCGTAAGAATGTTTATTTGCAAGCAGCATTAGATTTTGAGACTGCGGCAAACCTATTGCCTGCGGATTTTGAAAATAGTGTTTATGGTGTAGGTGATCGCGGCCGTCCCAGCAGCCCGGCCGCTTGGGGGATGCTGGCCAAAGTCTATATGCACCTTGCTGGTGCTGAGATTGGAGATCCTAGCTATTATCCGCAAGCCATTAGCGCTGCGCAAAAAGTGCTTGAGCAAGCTGCTTCTGGTTTTCCGGCTTTGGAAAGCGATTATATGGCCAATTTTGAGCAGTCGGTCCAAGACATGAGTAGCGAAATGCTTTTCTCCATTCAAGCGACCCAGCAACCCAACGAAGGCCCAGAGCTACCGCGCTACTATACGCCCGGCAATACGCCTTTCTCTGGTGGGGGAGGAATTGGTGCTATTTCGATGCGAGAAGATTTCTACGATACATTTGAGGATGGAGACAAGCGTGTAGAATTTGGTTCGGCCATCTTTGATGAATGGGTTGATCTCAACGGCGAGCAGTATTATCATTTCAAATCGATTCCTTCCAATGTAGTTGGCTTGCTATCTGAAAATGTCTTTGACAATGGTTTTGGGCGTCAAGGAAACAATAAGTACCAAACCCTTGATGGCGATGAAGTCTTCGCGACGCCTCGGCTTTACATCAAAAAGTATGTAGACGAGAGCTCACAAGTCAAGGATGAAAACGGTAGCAATCCAGTGATCTTGCGCTATGCAGATGTGTTGCTGCTTTTAGCGGAGGCTGAAAACGAAGTGAATGGTCCCACTACCATCGCTTATGATGCGGTCAACCAGGTGCGCAGTCGAGCCGGGCTGGCTGACCTTGCTGCAGGTATGAGTCAAGAGGACTTTAGACAGGCCGTTCGCGATGAGCGTCGTCATGAATTGTATGGCGAATTTCAGCGTCGTTGGGACTTAATTCGTTGGGGGATTTGGCTGGAAACAATGGCCGCGGCTAATCGTCCGCGTTTGGAATATCAAAAACTCTTCCCAATTTCTAGTGAAGAAATCGCGGCAAACGCGCTCATCAATGCCAATAATCCGGGCTGGTAAGATCATTTATTCCTATGAAACGACTCCTTTCTGCTTCAATCCTAGCATTTATGCTTTTCTTCTCAGTGGGTTTTCTTTCGCCCGACTCAAAGATTTATGATAGCATCCAAACAGTAGATGCTGAGGCTACCAATCAAACCAAGGCGCTGTACGAAAATCTGAGAAGACTATCACAAGAGCATGTAGTATTTGGCCATCAAGATGCCTTGGCCTATGGCGTGCATTGGAAAGAATGGCACAAAAAGCGGACAGATGTCAAAGATGTCGTAGGCCAACACCCTGCCTTGGTGGGTTGGGAAATGAGCAAGTTGGGGCAGGGACCTGTCAATATTGACTCGGTCAATTTTGCTCAAATGCAGGGCTGGATGAAGCAAGTCTATAAGATGGGGGGCATCAATACCATCAGTTGGCATGTCGACAATTTTGTAACGGGAGGTGATAGTTGGGACGTAGGCGAACGGGTAGTGGAAACGATTTTGCCGGGCGGTAAGCATCATGCGGCCTTCAATGCGAAACTGGATTTATTCGCAGATTTTGTCAACGAGCTAGAAGTGGGTTTCTTCTTCAAGAAAAAAATCCCCATCATTTTGCGGCCTTGGCATGAGCATACTGGTAGCTGGTTTTGGTGGGGCAATGATCATTGTTCTCCGGAGGAGTACAAAGCCCTATTTCGCTATACTGTAGAGTACCTGCGCGATCAAAAAGGCCTCCACAACATCCTTTATTGCTATTCGCCTGATGTCTTTCAGGATGAGGCCCATTACATGGAACGCTACCCCGGAGACGAATACGTCGATATCATGGGCGTCGATGACTATCATGATGTCGGCAAAAAGAATGATGTAGAGGCGCTATTGAAGCGCTTGAGGACAGTCGTTCAGCTAGCTGAAAAACATAATAAAATCGCTGCCCTCTCTGAGACGGGATATGAAACCATCCCCAAGGAAGATTGGTGGACGAAAACCATACTCGAACCCATCAAAAATGATCCGGTGGCCTCGCGTATTAGCTATATGATGATTTGGCGTAATGCGCGTTTGGATCATCATTATGCGCCCTATCCCGGTCATAGCAGCGCGGCTGATTTTACCCGATTTGCTGAGGACGAGTTTACGCTCTTCGCGAACGATTTACCCCCTATGTATTCACTTTAAACACTTATCGTAGCAGTTTTTTACTGGATTGTGCCATCATTTGGCCAACTGTATGCGCTAATTAAGTAGTGAGAAAAAAGTAGAAAGTATCAAGAGTTTGGGATACAATTCTCTCTCTTTCAGGGCCTCTATATACTTACTACTAAGTACTTTCTACTCTATACTTAGGATTTATGGATTTACAACTACTCGATATCATCATCATTGGCCTGTATTTAGTGGCGACGGTGGGGATTGGCTTTTGGATTTCCAAACGCGCCAGTCGTAACCTACGGTCCTACTTTCTCGGGGGCAATGAATTGAAATGGTATACACTCGGGCTATCCAATGCCTCCGGCATGTTTGACATTAGTGGTACCATGTGGATGGTAACGCTGCTCTTTATCTATGGCCTCAAAAGTGTATGGATTCCTTGGCTTTGGCCGGTCTTCAACCAAATTTTTATGATGGTCTTTCTCTCAATCTGGTTGAGGCGCTCGGGCGTCATGACAGGAGCAGAGTGGATCAAGTTTCGCTTTGGCGAGGGGCAAGGAGCCAAGATGTCC
>CAZHOC010000966.1:0-3097 GCA_964534295.1 uncultured Bacteroidia bacterium
TCAGTTTATCGGCTTTATATTTCAGTCTTTCAATTTGATCTCCTTTAAGAGTGCCCGCGAAAACGTAGCCCTACCCCTTTACTATCAAAATGTAAGCCGCCGTAAACGCAACGCCCTGGCCGAAGAATACCTAGAGAAAGTAGGCTTGCTTGCTTGGGCAGATCACCTTCCCAATGAATTGTCGGGTGGGCAAAAGCAACGCGTAGCCATCGCTAGAGCCTTGATCTCACAACCACAAATGATCTTGGCAGATGAGCCAACGGGTGCCCTGGACACCAAAACTTCCCATGAAGTTATGCAAGTCCTGCATGATATCAATGATGATGGCATTACCGTCGTCATTGTTACCCACGAGCATGATATCTCCGAAATGACCAAAAGAGTCATTCACCTTAGAGACGGACTCATAGAAAGAGAAGAAAAACGAGATCTGATCATTCGTCCTTAGTTATCGCTTCGCAAAACGCTCAGCTCCTTGTAATCAGCCCCAATTCAGGAAAAGATGTTTGACCTAGATAAATGGCAGGAAATATTTGAAACGATCCGACGCAATCGGCTTCGTACCATATTGACTGGCTTTAGTGTGGGCTGGGGCATCTTCATGCTAGTCTTATTATTGGGTGCTGGCAAAGGATTAGAAAATGGCGTAACCCGCGAAATTGCCTCAGATGCGATCAACAGCATTTTTGTATTTCCCGGACGCACCGCAGAAGCCTATCAAGGGTATAAAGCAGGTCGTAGGATTCGCTTTACCAATGAAGATTTCGAACTATTAAAGCGTGAGATTCCAGAAGTAGAACATATCTCCTCTCGTTTTTATATTCCGGGGGCAGCAATCATCTCCTACAAAAATAATTTTGGCGACTTCAGCGTGCGCTCTGTTCACCCTGGCCATCAATTTGTGGAGAGCACCCAAATCGAACAAGGCCGCTACATTACCGATCGAGACCTCAAAGAGTATCGTAAGGTTGCGGTTATTGGTCGTCGCGTGCGAGATGCCCTATTTGGTGAAGGCTCCAACCCAATTGGCAAGGATATCAAGATCAACAACTTTGCGTTCACCGTTATAGGTGTCAGTAAAGAATCCATCGCTGATGCCGGAGAAGAAGAAATCATTTACTTACCGATCAGCACTGCCCAACGCACTTTCAATGGGCGCAATGATATCAATCGGATCATTTTTACGATCGGAGATGCTACCCTTGACGAGAGTAAAGATATCGCGAGGAGAGTCAGACGGCTATTCGCCAAACGCCACCACTTTGACCCTAATGATAGACAAGCTGTTTGGATTCGCAATCGCCTGGAGAACTTCCAAGAGTTTCAAAATGTGATGATCGGTATTCGCATTTTTGTCTGGTTCATTGCCCTTGGTACGCTCATGGCAGGCATTATTGGGGTCGGCAACATTATGCTCATAGTCGTAAAAGAACGGACAAAAGAAATTGGCATCCGCAAAGCTTTGGGTGCTACCCCCAACTCCATTATTGGCTTGATCTTGCAGGAATCTGTGTTCATTACTACGATCTCAGGTTATCTCGGCATTCTGCTGGGTATCGGCACCCTAGAACTTTACAATAGCGGACTTTGGCTAGAATTTTTCCAGCAGTTCAATATGATGCAGGGAGTGGATCTAGATTCAATGGACATCTTTTATCATCCAGAGATAGACCTCGGTGTGGCTTTTCGTGCGATGCTACTCCTAGTTTTTGCGGGGGCTTTGGCAGGCTTAGTGCCTTCCTATAGAGCGGCCAAAATTCGTCCCATTATTGCCCTAAGAGAAGAATAGCAAAACCCTATGTTTGATCTAGACAAATGGCAAGAAATCATGCACTCATTGCTCAGGAGTCCACTCCGGACTTTCCTGACAGCCTTGGGCATCTTTTGGGGTATGTTCATGCTAATCGTCATGATGGGGGCGGGCAATGGCTTGGAGACTGGAGTGAGGCGAGACATGGGAGGCCGCTCTACGAACAGTTTGTTTATCTGGGCACGACGAACCACAATGCCCTTCAAAGGATTTCAACCGGGTCGTCGTTTTAGTCTTACCAATGACGATTATGATGTACTGCCGGAATTATTGCCCAAGGCAGAATACATCTGTCCGCGCTCGGATTTTTCTGGCACCATTACTAGAACTAATAAATCGGGTTCCTTCGAAGTGGCAGGAGATTATCCGGACATTCAATACGTGGAGCCCATGCTTATGTCCTCAGGGCGATTTCTCAACCAATTGGACATCCAAGAGACACGTAAAATTTGTGTGATTGGCCAAAGAGTGAGGGAACTGATGTTTGAGGAGGATGAAGAACCCATTGGAGATTATCTCAAAATCAATGGGACCTATTTTCAAGTAGTAGGGGTTTTTACCACTAGGGCTACAGGCGGCCGTGCCGAACGCGAAACCCAAAAGATATTTGTGCCTTTTAGCACCTTCCAGAAGGCATTTAACTATGGCAATCGCATCAACTACTTTGCTATCACCGCAAAGCCAGGAGAAAGTGGAGCAGAATTAGAGGAGGAAGTGCTCGCGATTTTACAAAAACGACACTCTGTTTCTCCTGAGGATGATCGAGCCTTTGGGCATTACAATATGGAAGAGGAGTTTGAGGAAATCGAAAATGTCTTTTTTGGTATTCGCTCGATCTCCTGGATCGTAGGTTTTTTCACCCTTTTAGCGGGGGCAATTGGGATCAGTAATATCATGCTGGTTACGGTCAAGGAACGGACGAAGGAGTTTGGCATACGCCGCGCATTGGGGGCAAAGCCCTTTTCTATCATCAGTCAGGTAGTGGCAGAAGCGATCATCCTAACCGTATTGGCCGGATACATAGGACTCTTGCTTGGCATGGGCCTATTGGAATTGGTTTCTATGGCGATAGCAGGTCAGGATACTGGCATGTTTGGGGCGCCCTATATTGATATTAGCTTGGCTTTAAGGGCATTAGTGATATTGATGGGAGCAGGCTTATTGGCAGGATTGATCCCTGCCCAAAGGGCAGTAAGAGTCAGGCCAGTGGAAGCCTTGCGGGCGGAATAGAGGAGTTGTTGAGTTGTTGAGTTGTTGAGTTGTTGAGTTGTTGAGTTGTTGAGTTGT
>CAZHOC010000967.1:0-3096 GCA_964534295.1 uncultured Bacteroidia bacterium
CTATCGCTATAAAAGACTTGCCGAAAAAGAGCACTCTGTTCCGTACCAACCACTTGGCAGGCGGGAAAAAGCGTAGATAAAAAGGCACAGATAACAAGGCAAAGCGTCAGGTAAATAAGCTTCATTCGTTGGCAAATTGAATAAAAAAGGAGATTGCGCCGGGGTTTTTCATGGCGTCTTTGGATACTGCTTGAGATGGATCGATGCCCATCAATATTTTTTTAACAGGGGCTTCCATTTTTTTGCCACTGATGGTATATGGGATTTCAGGTGCTAAAATGATTTCGTCAGGAACATGTCTCGGACTAAATTGAGTTCGTAGACTGGTTTTTATGCTTTTGACAAGGCCTTCGGTTAAGCGTTCGCCAGGGCGTAACACTACAAAAAGAGGCATAAAATAACTGCCATCCTCCTTCTCTATGCTCACTACCAGACTATCTTCCACTTCAGGCACTCCATCTACACCGCGGTAAACTTCACTGGTCCCTATCCGCACCCCACCACGATTGAGAGTGGCATCTGAACGCCCAAATATCATGATAGTGCCCTCATCCGAAATACGAATCCAATCACCATGCCGCCAGAGGCCTTCATAATGCTCAAAGTAAGAACTGTGATAACGAGCATTATCGGGGTCATTCCAGAAGAAAACCGGCATAGAAGGCATAGGCTCGGCTATCACCATTTCCCCTACCTGATCGATCACGGCTTTTCCGTCTTCGTCGAACGCTTCTACCTTACAGCCAAGCATGCGGCACTGAATCTCTCCTGCATAAACAGGAAGAAAAGGACTGCCACCTACAAAGCCACTACAGACGTCCGTACCTCCACTGATAGAAGCGAGCCAAACGTCTTTTTTAACCCCATTATAAACCCATTCAAAGGCTTCAGGTGGCAATGGAGAGCCTGTTGAGCCAACTGAGAGTAGTTCGGGGAAGGCTCCTTCGGAGAACGCCATGTCCTGCTTCATACAATTGATGTAAAAGCTAGCGCCTCCCCCAAAATGTTGGATCTTGGCCTCACGAGCAAAGTCCCAGAGCACATTTAAATTCGGGTAGCCAGCAGAGCCATCATATATGACCATGGTGGTGCCATGCAACATAGCCGCCACGCAGAAATTCCACATCATCCAACCGGTGGTAGAGTACCAAAAGAGCCTTTGGCCAGGCTTACAGTCATGATGCAAGCCTAATGCTTTGAGATGCTCGATTAGGTTGCCCCCAACGCTATGGGTAATAGCTTTAGGCTTACCTGTTGTCCCAGAAGAATAAAGCACCCAGAGCGGATGATCAAACTCGACCGGAGTAAAAGTCAAGCTACCCACTGAATCCGATAGGGCCTCGGCCCACACGCTTGCCTTAGGGATTGAAAGCGGTAAGGCATCAGGGTCTAGATAAGGCACCAATAATACATTTTCCAAGCTTGGGAGTGCCTCCTCCAAAGCTTCTATCTCTGCTAAGCGATTATATGCTTTGCCATTGTAGCGATAACCATCTGCAGCAATCAATAATTTAGGTTCAATTTGCTGAAATCGATCTACTACACTTGCAGTGCCAAAATCTGGGGAACAGGAGGACCACACAGCTCCAAGGGAATTGGCGGCAAGAAAGCCCACTACTGCTTCTGGGATATTGGGCAAGTAGGCCACTACCCTATCTCCCTTTTCAATTCCTGCCCCACGCATCCAGTTTGCCAAGGCATTGACTCTTCTTTCTAGCTCAGCCCAGCTAATATTAGTAAGTGGCTTGGCTTCAGATTGAAAAATGATGGCAGGAGACTTGGTATTTGCATTGCGGAATATATGCTCAGCATAATTAAGCGTAGAACCTTCAAACCAGCGGGAGCCAATCATACCTTTTTCTGGACGAGCCAGTACTTGCTGATAGGGGCTATGCGATTTCACTTCAAAAAAGCGCCAAATGGCCTCCCAAAACTCTTCTATATTGTCCACTGACCATTGCCATAATTCATCATATTGAGTAAAACTCAGCTCATAGTGCTTATTCACCCAATGCATGAAGGCTTGCATGCGGGAGTTTTGGATAAAATCGGGTTTGGCTTGCCAGAGTGGGCTTAGGTTCATAAGGGGGCATTTGTTGCCCACAAGGTATAAATTTTCAAAGTGGATTTCTAACCGCTGAGCCGCCAAAAGCATCCACAAAAACAGATATGCAGTGTCATTTTCGCAAAAGCTATGTAAATTGAGATTCTATTATAAACGTATTCAACTGCTTTCATGCCTCAACCTGCATCAGTCTCCGGAAATCTGGAAGCCCGTCTGCAACAGCAGCGTCCCAAAATACAAGAACTGCTCTCTGCGATAGATAATGTCATTGTTGGTCAAACACGGATGGTCAATCGTCTGTTGATTGGTCTTTTTACCAATGGTCATATTCTGCTCGAGGGGGTTCCTGGCCTTGCCAAAACGCTCACCATCAGCACCTTGGCCAAGACTCTGCAAATGGCCTTTACTCGGATTCAATTTACGCCTGACTTATTACCGGCGGATTTGTTGGGTACGATGATCTACAATCAGCAGAGTGGAAAGTTTGAGGTAAAGAAAGGCCCCATCTTTTCTAATATTGTATTGGCCGATGAGATCAACCGCTCTCCTGCCAAAGTTCAGAGTGCGCTTTTGGAAGCAATGCAAGAGCAACAAGTAACCATAGGCGATCAGACTTTCTTATTAGATCAACCCTTTTTGGTCATGGCGACTCAAAACCCTATTGACCAAGAAGGAACCTATCCATTGCCTGAAGCACAGGTAGACCGATTTATGATGAAAGTTTTTGTCAACTATCCAAAACGTGATGAAGAAAAAGAAATCATGCGAAGGATGGCCAAGACGACTACAAAATATACTGTCAAGCCGGTACTCAAGCCACAAGATATTTTTGAGATTCGATCGATCATAGACGACATCCAAATGGCAGGACGCCTAGAGGACTATATCATCAATATCATCATGTCTACGCGTGAGCCAGATGAATATGGGCTTCACCGTCTAAAGGAATATATTGAATTTGGTGCTTCCCCTCGGGCAACGCTCGCCCTTAACCTAGGAGCCAAAGCGCATGCCTTTATGGAAGGGAGAAC
>CAZHOC010000968.1:0-3087 GCA_964534295.1 uncultured Bacteroidia bacterium
TGCAGCGTCGAGGCACGATTAATGCGCTGACTGCAGATGAGCACTTTAATCAGGCGGGGTTCTGCGCGTTGCTAAAGTGTTGATAGTATATTTTGCATCTGATGCAGCGACTGACAGTGCGAGGGATTTACGTTGGTAGCCGCGACATGTTTGAGGCGATGAACCGTGCGATTGAAGTCAACGAGATTGAACCAGGCATAGACCGATCGTTTGCCTTCGAAGAAGTGCGTGCAACGTTCGAGTATCTCGGGCAAGGGGTTCACCTTGGGAAGGTCGCGATCACACGGTAACGTACTCCCAAGATTCATACTGCACTAGGAAAATATCGTCAGTGCAGTGCCAAAAGTCAAGTCTGCTAACATAGCGATAGTAGTATGTAGGTATTAGTAATATTACTAATGCTGGCTGCGAAAAATGCCATCTATATAATCTTTAGCGCTCTTTAGTACCTAAAGGATTCTCATGATAGAAGAATTATACGAGATTGTAGAGGAAAAATATTTCTCGTCTGGTGATTTCAATGGGATGCCAATTTATGGACTTAAAGGCATATTCGATATTGAGGATAAAGATTTCAAAAAAATGGTTAGGCAGGCAATAGAAGATGAAGTTATAACAGCGAGATTTCATGGTAACCCACATATACGAGCATTTTCAAAAATGCCGAAAGATGAAGTTCTTGGATACTATGACACTGCCCAATACCCAGGCCACATATGCCTTTATCCTCACGAGAAAAAGCTCTGTGTTTCAAATAAGTTAGAAAGTTATAGTGATTCTCCATACTCATTGGAGCTTGCAAAAGGTGCTGGACAACTTGATTTTATTACTTTTGAATTATCCGTACTAGAATATTATAGAAATGATCCAAGATACTTGTATAAAACTAATTTCATCAATGGAACTATCAGTATAGATGACGAGTACTTTGAATCAGAAAGTGTCCCAGAGCACGATCAAATTCTTCTTCAAACCTTTGGTTTTGCCTACGACAGCGACCTTAATAGATACGTAGCTGTTTTCCTTAGATATTTAGCTACTCTTAGCCCAGAGCATCAGAGAGTTTGGGCTGCGAAACAAGTCAATGGAGATATAATGCTTCACCCTGATTATTATGCATCCAGCATCTTAGGTTCCTGGGGAACAAAAGTTTCAATTTTTGAAGCATTTGTTCAAGAGTTAAATGTGATAAATAAAATGAGTAAAATTATTGGGAAACCTCAATTATTTAGGGACTGCTATAGCAAGGATAGACCCAAAGAATTTGGTTTTTTGCTTCGTCCAACACAATCAGAATTTAACACTTTTGTTCTTTTGCTAGACAAAATGATGTCTGACAACATAAATAAAAACTTCTTTAAAGGTGATATCACTTTAGAGGCTGAGGAAGAGCGATTTGATGGCAAAATAATTGTTCATAAAAAAGGAACTATTCAACTGCTTGAGTCATGGATAAATAGGTACTTTAGGACTCCCGATCGCTCTCCAATTGATGAGATGATATCAACCTTTAAGATGGTAAGAAAGCTACGCCAAAAGCCAGCGCATAAAGTGAGCCCAGATAGGTTCGATCAAGACATATTTAAGAAGCAACGTGAGGTGGTTATAAGTGCTTACGGGGCAGTGCGCACGCTCCGACTTATTTTAGCTAATCACCCCAGGGTCATTGCTAATCCTGTTGAAATACCAGATTGGCTTTTTAATGGTGAAATATGGGATATATAAAAATACTGCGAAAATTCTTGTTTTTCTAAAGTCTTCACTTTGAGATGGCTTTATCTAGTGCTGCTCAGCGCGAAACCAATAATCATTGAAATTGACAACTCTTTGATATCGCGTCTGTGGAAATTTGGGAATGGTAGCCTTACTCGAACCAAGGTCAAATAAGTAAAAGTTGCGGGGCGCTCAAATTCCTATCCCCACCGCAAGCGAATGGGCATTACGGAATTTGCCCTGCGGGACGCACTCCCGCTTTTTAACCGAACGTCGCAAGCGACGGGGAATGTGACCCGAGAGAGATTCAACTTAATTGATTAGTAAATTGTTGAATATTGCTCAGTGCTTGACGATAGAAGTAGGCCAGTCATTCTAATTTGGAAGTTCTTGATATATTGCTTGTCAGTCTGGCTAAATAGTCAGAGTCTTTTAGTCAATCAATAGTAGTACCAAGATGAAGTAGTCAACTTTTTATGACCTCGCTTAAAGAAGCAGGAGACGATTGTGGCTCAGCCAACCAAGTTTTGGGACAAAATTGCCGACCGCTATTCCAAACAGCCGATTGCGGATGAGGCGGCGTACCAGAAGAAATTGCAGGTGACGCGGGAGTATTTTCGGCCTGAGATGGAGGTGTTGGAGTTTGGCTGTGGCACCGGCTCGACAGCTATCCTCCATGCCCCTTATGTCAAACACATCCGAGCGATTGATTTCTCGGCAAGGATGATCGAAATTGCCCAAAGCAAATTAGCGCCGAACCAGATTGAGAATGTCACCTTCGAGCAAGGAACGATTGAGGCACTGAACCTACCGGAGGGAAGCCTGGATGCGGTGCTGGGCTTGAGTATTTTGCACTTGCTGGAAGACAAGGAATCCGCGATCGCAAAAGTCTACACCCTGCTCAAACCGGGCGGCATCTTCGTCACCAGTACAGCTTGCTTGGGCGATACAATGGCCTGGTTTAAGTTGATTGCGCCGATTGGGAAATTCTTCGGACTGTTTCCTTTTGTCAGCGTTTTTACCGTACAAGACTTAGTCGATAGCTTGACCGCTGCGGGGTTTGCGATCGATTACCAATGGCAACCGGGCAAAGGCAAAGCCGTCTTTATTGTGGCGAAAAAGCCAGCGTAGCCCGAGAAATATTTCACCTTCCCAGGGTGCAGTCAAGCTCATATAAAATCGAGCAAATTCCTCGCCTTGCTTATATGTCTGCAGCGCTCCAAGCAGAAGCTCGCCAAATCCTGGATACGCTTGCCTCAATCCCTTTTGAGCAATGCCAAGTGATTGGTCGCGACTTTACTAACCTACCGCCTCGACCTGGCCTTTATGCCATTCGGCATCGCGTCATCGGACTGCTCTATATTGGCAAAACTA
>CAZHOC010000969.1:0-3087 GCA_964534295.1 uncultured Bacteroidia bacterium
AGGCCCATACAGAAGACAATAGTAAGCCTGCAGCCGTTACCCAAGAAAGGGCGGCTCTTTGTTTAAAGGCATCTAACAACATCAATACAAGGCCCGTCGCCAATAACACCAGCATAGGTGCGGCTTGAGCTGTAGAAGTACCGAGGTGTGAGAGAAAATTTTGATCCATGAAATCGGATATTAGTAGCGCTTGGTTCGGCGGGTAAAAATAGTATAACAATGCCTACATTTCAAAAAGTAGCGATTTTTATTTCTCACTAGGCTTTTGGCGGTGTTCAAAACGGGCTCTTTGCAGCCGATCATTGATCGCTAAACCGATGCCTTCCGCCGGAACTTCCTCAGCCAGAATGTATTGCACCGGAAGTTGATCGAGCTCCCTAAGAGTAGCAAATAGATTTTGCGCGGCTTCATTGAGAGAACCAGCGGGAGAAAGTTGACGTTGCAGGGAGCTTTCTATTCCTTTTACCGCTTCGCGGAACGATAATATCGCCACATTTTGAGTACCAAATTCTGCTATAAGCTCATCCAAATTGCCCAAATGCAGAGCCACTCTGGGCGCATAATGACTTTTGAGCATACCCGAGGTCTGAGGATTTTCACTCAGCGTAAATCGCTTGAGCGGTCCAGTGATCGCTTCGATTTCCTCCAATGCGATACCACCCAATCGATAAAGGGTTGGGCTACCATCAGCCTCAAAACCCACTATCGTCGATTCGATCCCAACTTGAGCCGGGCCACCATCTAAGATATAGTCAACTTGCTCCCCCAATTGTTGGGCTACATGCTCTGCAGTGGTTGGACTGATATAACCAAAGGGGTTGGCGCTAGGGGCCGCGAGCGGGAAGTCTATTTGAGATAGTAAAGATAGCGTCAGAGGATTTTGAGGGATCCTCACGCCTACTCTCGGAAGACCGGCCGTTACGATATCAGGGACAATCGTTTTGCGAGGCAAAAGCAAAGTCAGAGGTCCTGGCCAAAAACGCTCAGCCAAAGCGTTCGTCAAAGGCGGAAACTCTGCCACCCAAGCTTTCACCTTCTCCAAGCTATCGGTGTGCATGATTAAAGGATTAAAGCTAGGGCGCTGTTTTGCCTCGTATATCCCTACCACCGCTTGGGGATCAAATGCGTTTGCCGCCAAGCCATAAACCGTCTCTGTAGGGATTGCCACTAAGCCCCCCGCTTTCAATACACTAGCCGCTTTGGCTACGTCTTTTCCGATCTTCATATTCTGCAACTATCCAAGCTTAAGCTTACGATTTGGTCCTTTTGAGACATATCGCAAAAATAGTAAGTATCACCTTAATCAGCATTTACGATCAGACAAAAGCCAGGGCGAATGTATCTATTCGAGCAAAAAATGTGGAAAAAAGGCTTCCAAACATACAAAATAGCCTATATGAAGGTTTGGAAAATGAAGCAGTCTAGGCTAATTTGCCTAACACACGTTCGTTTCAACTATGGATTTGACCGAAATACAGCCTTTGAGTGATCGTAAGCAAGAGATCCTCCAAACTGCTACGCGCCTTTTTAGTGAGAAAGGGTTCTTAGCCTCGACCATGCGAGATCTTGCCAAATTGCTCAAAATTCAACCTCCTAGTCTTTACAGCCATTACGAGTCCAAGGATGAAATTCTTTGGGAAATCGCAGTGCGCTGCGCCAAGATTTTCAATGATCGTGTGCTCCCAATTGCCCAAACAGAAGACACGGTTGAAGGAAGGCTCCGGTCAATGATCCGCGAACATGCTGTCTGTATTCTCGACAATCAAGAAGCTGCTGCTATCTTTTTTCATGAATGGGAACATCTGGTACCGGCTCGTCATGAATGGTACTCCAACTTCATCACCATGTACGAGCGAGTTTTTGCCGACTTGATCACTCAGGGGATCGAAGAAGGTATTTTCCGCAAGGTTCCGTCCAAGTTTACGACTTCTATGTTGTTGTCGGGTATCGCTTGGATTCACCGCTGGTATCGTCCTGATGGCAGAATGGTAGTAGCAGAAATCGGAGATAATATCGTCGAGTTTATCATGGCGGGACTTAAAAAACAGGGATGATCAACAGCTTGCCAGATCGCATTATTGCATTAGCGGCTTCGCCGAACGTTTCTCTCCAAAGCTCCGAAACGGACCAATGGTTGGTCGAAGCTTTAGCCACTCAAATGAGCGTTCTCGGAGAGATGCAAAAAAGTATAGAAATCCCAGAGCAAAGCTCTCCTAGCCTATCAAGCGCTCCTTCCAGATGGCAGGCTGTCAAATTAGACGCCTCCAAGCCTCAAAAAAGAAAAGTGATCATCAAGCGTCGTAAATGAGTCTTTCTCCTAGTTTAGCGCTGTCCGTCAAAGATTTAGTCCTTCGTCTTGCCGATGATAAATTTGTCATGGGCCTAAGTCTTGAAAACTGGCTACCAAAGGCCCCCAATCTTGAAATCTATCAAGTATTTCGCAGTCTGACTCGCCGCTATTATCAGCAAGCGGGGGCTTACTATCAACTGCTTGATGACATTTCTGAGGAAAAATTTCGCGAGCGAACTGAGGCCAAAAGTTTCCGTTCCTCACAGTTCGCAGCCATTCCCCTCAGTGGTTATGCCGATGCCTTGATCAAACAATATCTATTCGATCAAGCAGACCTTATCCGTTTGGAAAACCTGCAATACGCTCAGTACGCAGGCTTGCAGCACTTGGCATTAAGCTTTTTACCCCAAGCAAAAGCAGGGCTTGAGCATGCTCAGCTTATGATTTCCAAATTGGCGCCCGCGACAGATGATGCCAAGCAAGCTTTGCAGCAAGCACTATCAGACTGGTATCCGGCTAGCTTTGGGCTCTTCGAACCTACTACCCAAACCAATTCTCTCACCAAAGCAGGTATTCAGGATTTAGAGGATCAATTGCTGAAAAGTTTTCGCGCCACCGTGCCTGAATTTATTCATACGGCAGATTTACACCTTCCAAATGCGAAGCATTTCTTTGATTTCTTTGGAGGGCGGAGCGGACACCAAAGAGTCGAGCTCGCGGAGCTATTGAAGGGCTAGCTTAATTATTTCTCCCAATACCAAAATTTTGGCCACAATAGGCCATCGGCAATTCTCCCG
>CAZHOC010000970.1:0-3082 GCA_964534295.1 uncultured Bacteroidia bacterium
ATGGGGGTGGGTAGAGAGTAATGCACGGCTTTTAGCGGCCCCATCTCCTAAAAATATAATCCGGCGTTCTTCAAGGAAGGAATCAAACACTCCCTCTTCTAAAATTTGGGCTTTAACCTCTACTTGTGGCTGCATTTGGGCATCCCAAAAGCCTGCATAAACCTCCATCCGACGGGCATCGATCATCGGACACACCCAGGCGTCTAATTCACGCGCAATCCCTTTTGCTTGCCAAGCCAAGGCCTCCAAGCTACCAAAAGATAGCAGCGGTTTACCTAAAGCCATGCACAAGCCTTTGGCCGTCGAAACTCCTACGCGCAATCCCGTATAAGAACCGGGTCCTTTGCTGACCGCAATAGCATCCAAATCCGCAGGGCTTAACTCCAAATCAGACAATAGCTGCTGCACCATAGGCGTCAGAAGCCTGGCATGCGACTTTTTCTTACGGATCTCAACACTTCCCATCAAGATTCCATCCTCAAAGACGGCTACAGAACCGATATCAGTGGCTGATTCAATCGCGAGGAAGGTTTGTTTCATGGGGCAAAACTACGGAAATTTACCCAATGCACTTTCACTATTATAGTCTCAAGGCACTCGCCAAAGCACTTACTGAAAAACATCAGTCTGAAAAAGTACAGGCTTGCTTTACCCAAAATAAGGACGAGCTGGTCATTGAGCTAGAAAGTGGGGTGCTCAGAGTCGGTTGTCATACTCCCTTGACCTATTTGGTGCCCTTCCCAGAGTTTGCCAGAGCAAGACGCAATGTCGCGGATCTATTTCCCCAAATTCAAGGCTTGGCTATCATAGGTTTTCAAGCGGTACCGCAGGAGCGTATCATGCTGATGAATTTGGAGGAAGACTTTCAATTTATCTTCAAGCTCCATGGTCCGGCCAGTAACGCCATCCTCAGACAAGGAGGCGAAACGCTAGCCTTATTTAAACAACAACAGGAGGAAGACAGGGATTTTGTAGTCGAGCCAGGAGAATGGAATGCGTCTGGTCTTGAAGCAGAGCCTGTGATGGATGAGACCAGTGTTTTGCACGCCTTGCGAACGATCTCCCCGATTTTTGAAAGGAAATTTGCTAGAGCAGTGCTGGCTAGAATGAAGGAGCGCAGCGATTTTGGGCAGGTATTGCAGCAACTGATAGACGAATCTCAAGGAGAGCTTTGGTATCTCCGAAAAGAGCAAAATCGGATTCGCTTTGTACCCTTCAAACCGGAGGATGGGCTGGGCGTTCCCGTAGAGGGAATCATAGACGCCTTACAACTGTTTATTAGAGCTTACTATCAATACTCGAGCTATCGGCAAATGTATAGTGCTACTGAACGCGCCATCAGTAAGCCTTACCAAAAGCTCCAACGCACTTACGAATCATATCGCAAAAACGTCCATATCCTCGAAACCGATCGCAATCCAGAAGAGATCGGACACCTCCTGATGGCCAATTTGCATGCGATCGAAGCTAAATTAAAATCTGTGGAGTTGGACGACTTTTATACCGGTGAAAAGATCACTATCAAGCTAGATCCTCGCCTCAATCCTCAGGAAAACGCCAAAAAATACTACAGCAAGCATAAACAAAGGCGAGGGAAACTCAAGTATCTCAAAGAACAACTCAATGAACTAGAAGAGCGGCTGCTTGAAGGTGAAGAGCAACAAGAGATGTTTAGAAGCTTGGTTTCACCAGCAGAATTGGTACTTGGCTCAAACGGCTTCAATTATAGTAAAATCAATACGCTGCGCAAGTTGTACAAAGCCTTGCGCAAGAGCGGAGAAACCCAAGGACAAAAGCGTATCCCATACCGGACATTCAAGCATCAAGGCTACGAGATTTTTGTCGGCAAAGGTGCAGCCAATAACGATCAGCTTAGCATCAAATTTGCCAATAAAGAAGACCTCTGGCTACACGCCAAGGATGTTACGGGTTCGCATGTGATCATTCGCAAGCGACCGGGGCACCCCATTCCAATGGATGTGCTAGAATATGCTGCCAAACTGGCCGCATTCTATTCCAAACGTAAAACGGATTCTCTGGTACCAGTGCAATACACCACTCGAAAATACATCCGAAAACGCAAAGGCGATCCTCCGGGATTAGTTGCAGTAGATCGAGAGGAAGTGATTATGGTGGAACCAGGAAAATAAACCCAACGCTAGCACAGCGGCCTACGTGAAGCAGACTAAGACACCCTTTTACTTTAGCTATGAAAACACTCACTACTATTCACACCTACTTCCTACTTTTTTTACTCAGCTTTTTACCAGCATTTGGGCTCGCTCAATGCCCTGATGATGACGTAGTATTTAGCAGTCAGGCCGAGGTAGACGCCTTTAAACAACAATACCCCAATTGTAGCCACTTAAAAGAAAACCTATTCATCGTTTCCTCAAACGATATAGTGGACCTGAGTGGTTTGAATCAGATTAGGACGATTCGGTTGCAATTATTTGTGCGTGGCAATGATGCCTTGGTCAACTTCAATGGTTTAGATAGCCTATTTCAGGTAGGTACAGAACTAGTGATTGAGGACAACCCCTCTCTACAAAATCTACAAGGTTTAGAAAAGCTCACTCATATCGGAGCAGATTGCAAAATTGAAAGTAATCCTGCCTTGAGTAGCCTGCAAGGATTAGATGGCCTTGAAACGATCGGAGGTAATTTGTGGCTTTTCTGGGATAATGCGCTTACTGACTTGACTGGTTTGGGGAGTCTAGAGAAAATTGGCCAAAGCCTGCTGGTAAAAGTCAACGACAATCTACAAAGCTTCAATGGCCTAGGAGCCTTAGATTCTTTAGGCGGTAGTTTAGACGTCAACGGCAATCCCAAGCTTGAAGATTTTAGCGGCTTAGAGAGCCTACGAGTGATAGATGAGTTTCTCCAAGTAGAAGAAAGCCCTGAGATTAAAAATCTACAAGGGCTAAACGGCCTAGAAAGAGTAGGCAAAAGGGTAATCCTTCTTTTCAATCCCTCTCTTGAAAGCCTAGTAGGCCTTGAAAGCTTACAAACTGTAGGGGATGGATTTTTGATTTGGCGCAATCCCAAAATCAAAAACTGTCTAGGTCTAGACGCTATTGAA
>CAZHOC010000971.1:0-3079 GCA_964534295.1 uncultured Bacteroidia bacterium
AACTGCCGGAAAGGAGATTTCTCGTCGGTCCGCTGCTCGGACCTCTGTCGAAATGATTATCCGGTAGGTGCGCGCATGCATGCCGCACCGATACAAGCGTTCTGCGAAGCAGTAAACCCTAACTAAGACCTCGAAGGATACTCCCCCTGCAAGGCAATGATATAATTCACGCACTGAAAAGGCTGCACATTGTTGATGGGTTGATTGGCACCGGTATTACCGACGGTTACTTCTGCCTTGACTTCTCCCATGCTGGTGTTGGCGGCATCGGTATAGGGTTCTTCTTTACTGGCGGCGGGATAATTTCCTTCGGGTGAGTGCTGATTGCCGATATCGTTAGATGCTGGGGTTTGGACCTTTGCTTGAGCATCATGGGTATGGGAGGGAAGCTGATTGACGTTAAGGGTGTTGGTTTCGCTGCCACCAGCACTACCTAAGGATCTTGGCGTACGCCCAGGGCCACTGCCGGCATGCATAGGCACTCGGCCGCGTAAATCAGGTAGGCCAAAAGTGGTGCGGCCATCTCCGCCATATGTAGTGCCTAGGATGGAAAAAAGAGCGGAATTTTCAGAAATAGCGAGTAATTGACCATCACAAAGCGCCCAACCCCTCGGAGCAAAATTGCCCGCGAACATGATGATCTGACCGATAAAAGGTTCCATAAATAAATGTCAAAAACTGTGTGGGCGTTCGTTCTCTATAAATCTAGGATTACTTTTTATTTTTATCAAATTTTCCGGCTAGTCGAAATAGTTTTTCCGTATTTTCGAGGGAAGATATGCGTAGAAATACGGGTGCCTATTTTGATGATTTTTTGTAGCCTCTGTCTAGAGAGCATAAATCTTATCCATCCGCTCCGAAATCTCGGCTAATCTTTTGCGATCTCCGCCTGCTACTTCGGCCGACCCCCAACCTTGATAGCCCACTGCACTCAATGCCTGATTGACACTGGCCCAATCACTATCGCCATCCCCTAGTTTGACTTTGAATCCTTCCCAAATGCCTTCGTCAGTCTGCTTTTTGCGGCTATAGTCTTTGATGTCAATTTTCATGATGCGGTGCCCAAGAGCCTCGATCCAATGAGCGGGCCAGCCATATCGCACGATATTGCCTACGTCAAAGTACCAGCCGATCATCTCGCTTTCAAAACTATCAACATAGTTTGCCGCTTCGAGGGGACTGAGGAGGAAATTATTCCAAACGTTCTCCAAAGCGATTTTGATCCCCGTTTCTTCGGCTATAGGGATAAGTTTTTTTATCTCCTGCTGAGAACGCTCATACGCGTCTTTATAAGTGATGGTGCCATTGACTACGGCAGGAACCAACAAGACAGTCGTACCGCCATACTCTTTGGTGAGGCGCATCGCGGTCTTCACGGACTCAACGCATTCTGCGCGGATAGCCGGATCTGGATGCGAAAGCGGTTTCTTCCAATGTAAAGAGTTGACAAGGCCTGGGATCTGGAGACCCGTTTTGTCTCGCGCTTTGAGGATTTCCTTATGATCAAGATCATGAGGACCGTCCAATTCGATACCGTCAAAGCCCAAATCCTTGATCAGTTTAAACTTATCCAGAATGGAAAGCTCCTCTTTGATCATGCCAAACTTGAGGCTTTTGTAAAGTAGTGGACGGGTGGGTTCAGCATTAGCCATCATTTGAGGAGAAATAGCTATGCCAGCAGCCGTGGCTGCACTGTATCGAAGAAAATCTTTACGAGTCATGTTGGAAGGTTTTGACAAAGAAGTAGTTGCGACCTGAGGCCGCAACTACCTAAATTATATTTGCGGCTGCTTACTTAAATTCGGTAAGACCTGGCATGGCTACTGGCTTGGATTCCCATTTGAGATCCCAATCGTATTGATCGATTTCTGGACCGAGTTTTTCGGTAGAAGCTTTGGCCTCTTCAAGAGATATCTCAGCACCCGTATAAGCAACCATACGGCCCCAAAGGGCTAATAGGGTTGAATTGGCCATCCATTCGCCATCATTGATCGGTTTATCGGCACGAATCGCCGCAAAGAGCTCATCATGCTCCGTTTGGTACATGTCGTTGCTCTTGCCTTTGTACTTCCAATCGTTGCGCCCCTTGATATAGTGCTTACGACGGATACAATCGACCGTCAGGGTGCCTTCTGTACCGGTAACTTCAACGGCATAGCTACGCTTGGTATCCTTTTGCTGGCGGCTAAGGTGATAGCCCCGGCTACCATCTTCCCATTCGTAGACGATGGAGAAGTGATCAAAGACATTGCCATAACGCTCTTCTACGCGTCTTTGACGCCCTCCGGTACCGACTGCTTTGGTCGGCATGACATTGCCTTTGGCCCAAACCATCATGTCGATACTGTGAATCGCTTGCTCCATGATATGATCACCGGCGAGCCAGTTATAATAAACCCAGTTACGGAGCTGATTTTCCATATCGGTCCAGCCTTCCTTGCGGGGGTATTCCCAAAGGTAGCCTGTATTGTAGGTATTGTAGATACTTGTAACCTGACCGATCGCACCTTCTTGCACCTTAGCAAAAGAAGCACGCTTAGGATAATGATAACGCCAGCAGAAACCAGACATCAAGGAAGTATTATTGGCCTCGGCGATGCGAGCTGCTTCATACACTTTTTGTAAGCCTGGCATATCTACTGCCATCGGCTTTTCGGTGAAAATGTGCTTTTTCCGATTTACTGCATATAGCAAGTGATCCGGACGGAAACAAGGAGGTGTCGCGAGCAATACTACGTCGACGTCTGAATCAATCAGCTTTTGATAAGCATCAAAGCCCATAAACTGATTTTCTTTGGGGACTTGTACTTTCTCCCCATGCAGTTCCTTCAGGTTGGTAAGGGACTTTTCCATCTTATCTGGAAAGATGTCCGCCATATAAGCGAGGACGACATTGTCATCGGCAGCTAGCGCTTGATTGGCGGCTCCTGAGCCACGTCCCCCGCAGCCTACGAGGCCGATTTTGAGGGTTTTGGTGTCATTGCGCCCGAAGACGGATGAAGGGAGGATAAGATTAGCGCCTAGGGTGGCAGCACCTGCTGTTTTGAGGAAGCCGCGACGGCCAGTCGTGACTTTATTG
>CAZHOC010000972.1:0-3079 GCA_964534295.1 uncultured Bacteroidia bacterium
TTGGGATTGGTTCTTTCCCTTCAATAAAAATCTCTGGTCTAGCTCTTTTGTGATGTACACAGCCGGACTGAGTACCCTGACGCTTGCAGCGCTTTACTGGTGGGTAGACGTCAAAGAGAAGGGAAGTAAGAATGCTCTATTTATGATGGGACAAGTATTTGGCGCCAACGCCATTACGGCCTATGTATTGCATAGTCTCTTCGCTCGCATCTACAGCCCAGTGCAAAAAGGCTTCATGGATACTTTGATGGGATGGGGCGTCATGCCAGAACTAGCGTCCCTCTTTTATGCGCTCGCTTACGCGCTGTTCATCTATCTAATAGTATGGTTGATGTATCGAAGAAAGATATTTTTGAAATGGTAAGATTTAGTCTATAGTTCTTTATTGAAATTCCTTAAATCAGGCGGCAAACTCAATAAATTATTGATTTGCCGCTTTTTTATAGTCTAAAAATAAAGAAAAGTGTGTTTTGGGACTGGACAATGACCCTATAGATTTGCAGCATACCAAAGTCTCAAAAGTGATGAAGAAAATTTTAACCCCTTTATTTTGCCTGTTCCTCTTTGTAGGAGTTTTCCAAAATCTAAGTGCCCAACTTGGTCCAGATACAGCGACTGTAGAGACTGGACATTTTGTAAAGTTTGATGTTAGAGGGAATGATCCCGCTTCTTCTCTTACATGGCCATTGTGTGATGGAGCTTGGCAACCTCCGGCTTTTACCAGTAATGCTGGTGGTTCTTGGGCGATTATGCCAGATGATTCTATCCGTTATTTGCCTCCACATGGTTTTGTGGGTGAAGATTGGTTTTTGTATGCAATCTGTAACCCTAACACTGGCTATCAGATCGATACGGGCAGAGTTATTATTTATGTTACTGCTACCGATAGCGTCTGGCCAGGAGACGCCAATAGTGATGGCGTAGCCAACAATCAGGACTTACTCCAGCTAGGCTTAGGCTTCTTTTATGTGGGCTCTGCCCGCGACAGTGTTTCCAATACCTGGGAAGCTAAGTTCTCAACCGATTATTTCTGGCCTGATTTTGCTTCTGGCCTAAACTATAAGCACCTCGATTGTAATGGGGATAGCTTGATCACTTGGGCGGATACCGTAGCCATCAGCCAAAATTATGGTTTGACCCACCAACGACCTGATGGAACCGAGAAAACCGGGCCATTGCTCTACTTAGAATTCTTAGAGGATACCTTAGTAGTGGGAGATACTGCTACAATTATCGTCAATTTGGGGACAGACACCTTACAAGCAAGTAATCTGCACGGAATCGCCTTTACCGCCAACTATGATACCAGTTTAGTCGATGCCAATAGCATCCATGTCAATTATGACAACTCTTGGATTGCCACCGCGGGTGTAGATCTTTTGACCATGGCTAAGAATTGCCCACTGAGCGGGAAGCTAGATATGGGCCTTAGTCGCATCAATCAGCAAAACGTCTCGGGCTTCGGGGAGATCGCTCGGATCAAGGTAATCATGATCGATGACCTCACCGCCAAGGCAGACCTGGCTGAAATGCTCCAATTTGAACTTAGCAATGTCTTTGCGATCAGTGCAGACGAAAGCTCTCTAGACTTCGCCACTCAAGGAGACAGTGTGGTGGTCTTTCAGGAAAATACTACTAGCTCTACAGCCATCCGTCCGGATTGGTATCAGCAGGTAGTAGTCTATCCCAACCCTGCAAGCGAACAGCTACAAGTGCGTTTGCAAGGCCTAGAAGCACAATCCGTGCGGATTTTAGACGCGCAAGGAAGGATTGTACTGGCCGAAGCAGAGCGCTTTAGAGAAAAGAATCTCCGCCTTCCTAATCTTGCTGCTGGTATGTATTTACTACAGATTGAAACCAGCAAAGGCCCCTACAGTCAAAAGCTAATCATCCAATAAGTACGGTTTTGTTTAACAGAGGCGATCCACCTGCAGGGGTGGGTCGCATTTTTTGGTCTATAAAAATTGGTAAAAAATGCCTATCGTTCCGCGAAGCGGTGATAATTAAAAAAAAACAGTCTAAACTATTGCCGGATTGTATTTTGGGACTTTAGGGTTTCGATCTAGTTTGCTTTCATAATGATAAGGCTTATGAAAACTCAAACTGTTATGAACCTCCGCTTTTCTTTTTTGACTTTGATGATCGCCCTAATGCTGAGTTTTGACTCCGGCAGCCTTTATGCACAAACTACAAATTGGTTTACAGGCTTTGGTAACGCTACGCGCAACGATCAGGTTTCCCTGGTGACAAATGACCCTTGGGGAAATGTATATGTAAATGGGGTGTTTAGAGACAACACCAACTTTATCAATCTCAGCCTCAACAATCCAGTTGAGAAGGGCTATATCGGTCGTATTCAGGATGATGGCAATTTTGCCTGGGTTTCTGAAATCGATTCGATCCGCTATGCCAATGCGATGGCCGCTGATGGTTTTGGCAACATTTACTTAGCTGGCTACGGCATCGATTTTACCTACAGACGCCAGATTTTAGTCCAGCTAGACTCGAGTGGTAACTATCTGACTTCGCAAAGAATCTTAGGGTGCGAAATATATGATGTGGAAACCGACGCCAATGGAGACATCTTCATGACGGGAGTGATGGGTAACCACCTCATCTTCGATGGAGATACAGTACTCACCAATCCAGTGCCCTCGACCAATAATGTCTTGATTGCTGGCTTTATCCTTAAGTATGACCCTATTAATGATGTTGTCACTTGGGGAGAAGTTGCCTATACCAATGCCGGCGCAACAGGTACCGCTTCTGGCGCTCGCTTGGCCATTGATGGTAGTGGAAACGTCTTCATGACGGGTCGGTTCCGAGCGGATTCTTTACGTTTAGGTGGCTCAGCTACTGGCTTTATGCTCCTACCCCAAACTTGGCAGACCAATACCTTCCTCGCCAAATTTGATGCTAGTGGTAGCATCCAGTGGGTGGAAACTGGAGTGCTAGCAGACTTCGGTGAGATTGCTGCAGACGCGAGCGGTAATGTCTATTGCTCTGGCAGTGCTCAAGGCTATAATACCAATGGCACGGTCTATTTTATGGACACTACCTACAACGTAGCAACCAATCA
>CAZHOC010000973.1:0-3067 GCA_964534295.1 uncultured Bacteroidia bacterium
ATTGATGGCCTCTAGGAAGTCAGATTTAGCTTTAACTTCCTCTTCGGTAAGCTTTTGGCGTTGTTCGCGTTCTGCGATTGCTTGGTTGAGTTCCGCGAGGCGGGCCTCCGTATCAGCGTGAGGCAATGCTAGCATTGGACCATAATTACCGTCGTCTCCGGTCATGCCGAGCTCCTTCACATTGTTGAAGAAGGCGGTCATTTGATAGTATTCCTTTTGGGAGATGGGGTCAAACTTATGGTCATGGCATTGGGCGCATTCCATGGTCAGGCCGAGGAAAGCGGTAGCCGTGGTATTGGCGCGGTCAAATACATATTTGAGGCGGAACTCTTCGTCGACTACGCCCCCTTCTGCTGTCATGGGGTGATTGCGGTGAAAAGCCGTGGCCAGAATTTGCTCTTTGGTGGCATTGGGCATGAGGTCTCCGGCAAGCTGCCAGGTGACAAACTGATCGTAGGAGAGATTTTCGTTGAAGGATTTGATCACCCAGTCACGCCAGGGCCAGCTATTGCGCCAGCCATCGGCATGCATACCGTGGGAATCAGCGTAACGAGCCACGTCCATCCACTCCATGGCTAAGCGTTCTCCGTAGGAGTCCGAAGCCAAGAGACGATCCACTACTTTTTCGTAGGCATTTGGGCTATCATCTGCGATGAACGCATCTATCTCTTCTAGGCTAGGAGGAAGGCCAGTAAGGTCGAAGGTAACACGACGCAGGATCCGCTCCTTCTCCGCAGCGGGACTGGGCGCTATGTTTTGACGCTCGAGGCTTTGGAGTACAAAATTGTCAATCGGATTTTGCACCCAATCGGCTTGCTTGACGCTGGGCGGTTCGATCGGTTCGAGAGGAATAAAGGACCAATGTTGCTTCCATTCGGCACCTTGGTCGATCCACTTGTTGATAAGGGCGATCTCGTACTCGTCTAATGAGAGATTGGATTCTGGTGGCGGCATGAGCATCTCTGGGTCCTCATGACGCATGCGGTGAAATACAGCGCTCTTAGCAAGATTGCCAGGTACAATGGCATGACCTTGAGACTCAGTCAAGGCCGCGAAAGCGCCTTCCTCAGTATCGAGGCGAAGGCCTGCTTCGCGTTTGTTTTCGTCTGGGCCGTGGCAGGAATAGCAACGGTCAGAGAGTAGCGGCCTGATATGATAATTGAAATCTACCTTTTCGGGTAGGCGGGCCAATACATCTGGATCTTCGCTGATAGGTGGGCCGCAGGCGACCATCCAAACAGCGAGGCCCAGCAAAGGCCATAAGTAGCGATTCATAGTCCGGATTTTTGGAAGAGATAATATACAAAGTTCTGGGGATTGAGGGGTAATATTTAGGGTTGATAACGGTTTCACAAATTGAGTAAGTTTATGTAACACAAATGTGGGAGGCAATACGGAGCAAAATTGACGTATTTAAGCACTCAAAAAAGGAATAAACATGAAGACACAAGCAGAGTACTACGAACAATACCTAAGCCTAAGTGATGAGGAATTGCTGTATGAGCTAAGAGGCATGAACGCCTATTTTATGGTGCGAGAAAATGGTTATGATGGTCCCACGCGTGAGGATGCAGCCGATGAAAAGCGCGCTTTGGAGCAAATTTTAGAGGAGCGTGGCCTCGAAAATCCCGGAATGCAGTTTGGGGATTTGATGAGATTGGAGTTACCGCCCGAGGCGGGTATTCCTCAGCCGGATCCTGATTTTTTAAAAGGCAAGGAATCTAGCCTTTTTAGTCCCAAAGCGAATAGCAATGAGGAGTCAAAAGATGTCTCAGGTAAAGGCATCATTCAAATTGTGATAGGGGCGATCCTGGCCTTTGTAGGCCTAGGCTTGAGCCTTGATGGTAAGGGAGCGATTTTTTATGGAGCCATCCTCGGTGGACTGTTTCTACTCGGTTCAGGCATTAAAAATGTAGTTACGCATGTGAAAAATAGGTAGTTAGCCTATCTACCTAGTGTACCTAAAAAACTAACACCATGAACAGAATTACTCTCAGTGCATTACTATCCCTATGCTTTTGCCTTGCACTTGGGCAAGAAAGCGCGCCTCAAGTTGAGCAACCCAATATCATCCGATCGTTTGAATGTCCGACTCACAGCGCCATGGACCTAGCCTTCGATGGTAAATACTTATGGATGGTTTCGGTGGATCGCCACATCTATAAGTTCTCTTCTGAAGACGGGCACGTGATCAAAACCCTCGATATCGATACAGGTTACGGGTCGGGTTTGGCCTTTGATGGGGAACATCTTTGGTATTCGGATCGTGATAACTTCAAAATCGTCCAGATTGATACTGCCGTGGGAGGGGTTTTGAAGGAATTTTCGGTAGGAAAGCGACCGGTCGGAGGGCTAAGCTGGGTAAACTCAGTTTTATGGCTCAATAGCAATCAAGAAAAAAGCGCGATAGGAGATACCACCTTTCAGATATCTGCCATTACAGGCGAAGTAATTTCGTACTTTCTGCCTTATGGGCCACAGCCCACGGGACTTGCTTCTGATGGGATCTCGGTCTGGACTTCAGACAATAAAAAGGATATGATCTATCGCCTCGATATAAATACCCGTGCGGTGATTGACTCCCTCAAAGCGCCAGGCGGTGAATATCCCAATGGCCTTGCCTTTGATGGGCGTTATCTATGGACCTCCAACAATCAGGAAGATTCCATCTACCAAGTAGATATTGGCTACAGCCTATTGTCAAATATTGAAGCGGTCGAAGTCAAGCAACAAGTTTCTGTTTATCCCAATCCTTCGACTGGAGAATTTACCTTTGAGCAGTTAGGTGAAAGCAATCAACAGATTTTGGATATCAGGATCTTCAATGCTTCAGGCAGCACGCTGAAGCAGAGCCAAATGGATCCTTTTGGTCGGGCAAGGATTGACCTAAGCAGCTACGCGGCGGGAGTTTATTATTATTCGATTATCAGTGAGGGCCAGCTATTGCAAACCGGCAAATTGGTCAAGCAATAATTGTCAAAAAAAAATATATCTATACGATCCGTAGCGACACAAAATATGTCGAGCGCAGTAGAGTTTCAAATACTGATGCGCACTAAAGTTTAGG
>CAZHOC010000974.1:0-3065 GCA_964534295.1 uncultured Bacteroidia bacterium
TTGCCATTCCTCTCAGTCTCTGTAATTTTTTCAATCCTTTTGCGGGATTCTGGCAGAGTGCTAGACCACAAGGCGAATCCCTCCCCACAGAGATTGAAATCGAAGGCTTAAAAGACCAAGTCCAAGTTACTTTTGACAAACGAGGGGTTCCGCACATCTTCGCCGAAAACCTCCATGACCTTTCGATGACCCAGGGCTATCTAACGGCTCGCGATCGACTGTGGCAGATGGAGTTTCAAGTACGCTCGGCTGCTGGTCGTTTGACGGAAGTCGTGGGCCGAGGCCCCAATGATGCGGTACTCGAAATGGACAGAGGATTCCGTCGTAAAGGTATGGTCATGGCTGCCGAACGTGCCTGGGAAGAAACCCAAAAAAATGCCGAAACCAAGCAAGCCTTAGAAGCTTATACCGCTGGAGTCAATGCTTGGATAGAAACGCTGGAACCTAAAGATTATCCTATTGAATATAAACTGCTCGAATATGCGCCCGAGCCTTGGTCTCCTCTAAAGACTTGCCTATTGCTCAAATACATGGCTCATAACCTGAGTTTTCGAGGCAATGAGATCCCGCATACACATGCGCTCCAACGCTTTGGGCGAGAAGCTTTTGATCTTCTCTATCCGCGTTTTGCCTATAAAGAAGAGCCTATCGTGCCGGTTGAAACGCAATTCAATCGTAGGATTACCGTTCCAGCACCGGCTGCGCCTGAAAGCTATCATCCTGACTCTCTCTTTGTTGCGCAGCTTGCTGATGAACCTCCGCCGCACCTAGGGAGTAATAACTGGGCTATTTCTGCTAAGAAGTCCATTACGGGTTATCCGATGTTGGCCAACGACCCTCACCTTGGGCTTAATCTACCTGCCATTTGGTATGAAGTACAGCTTCATATGCCCGGTATGAATGTCTATGGAGTTTCGCTACCAGGAGCACCAGGAGTGGCCATTGGCTTCAACGAATTCATCGCTTGGGGCTTGACCAATGGCTCGGTGGATGTGATCGATTATTATAAAATCCGCTTTCAGGACGATAAAAAAGAAGCCTACTTCTTTGATGGCCAATGGCTGCCCGTCAAGGAAGAAATAGAAACTTTTGCCATTAAAGGTGGCGCAGCGGTTTACGATACGCTCTATTATACCCATCACGGTCCCGTGATTTATGACGAAGCCTTCGGTGAAACCGCTTCCCCACTCGCACTCAAATGGATGGCCCATAAGCCTTCTAATGATATCAAGACTTTTCTTGGTTTGATGCGAGCCAAAGACTACGCCGATTACGAAACGGCCATTTCGTCTTATAGCTGCCCGGCGCAAAACTTTGTGTTTGCGAGTGTGAATGGCGATATCGCGATTTGGCAGATGGGAGACTATGTCAACCGTTGGCCAGAGCAAGGCCGATTTATACTCGATGGCAGCCGCAAAGATCATGATTGGCAAGGTGAAATCCCTTGGCAGCAGCATCCACATGTATTCAATCCACGCGAAGGCCATGTAAGTTCTGCCAATCAGCATCCTGCTTCACCTTTGTATCCTTACTATTACAACGGGCGTTTTGCTAGCTACCGAGGTCGTCGGATCAAAAATTTGCTCAATCAAAACGATAGTCTCAGCTCTGCCGACATGAAGGCTTTTCAGCTGGATAATCATAACCTAATGGCCGAGGATGTATTGCCATTGATGCTGACGGAGCTTGATTCTTTGCCCCTCAATCCTCAACAAGTTAAGGTGAAAAATCTACTGACGGGTTGGAACTTTGACTATGAAGGGGACCTCGTAGCGCCTAGTCTATTTGAAGCTTGGTGGCGTGATCTTTATTATCTGATCTGGGGAGATGAGTTCGGCGAAGCCGAAGTACCTCTAGTGTGGCCTAGTAGTAGCACTACTGTGGGCTTGCTTCGAGATAGTGTAGAGATGCGATTTTATCGAACGCCAAGTGACACCAGTCTAAAGACACGTACTCAATTGGTCCAGCGTTCGTTTCAGACAGCGGTCGATAGCTTTTTTGCTCGCTATCCTAATGAAGACGATTGGCTCTGGCAAGAACGCCAAGGCACGGATATCCGACATTTGGCGAGAGTGGTTTCCTCTTTCCATCGCTCAGGACTGCCTACGAGTGGTACTGGTAATGCCCTCAATGCGATCAAACGTGGCCATGGACCTTCTTGGCGTATGGTAGTAGAACTCGGACCCCAACCCAAAGCCTATGGAATTTATCCGG
Organism: uncultured Bacteroidia bacterium; assembly: GCA_964534295.1. Classification (GTDB taxonomy): domain Bacteria; phylum Bacteroidota; class Bacteroidia; order J057; family J057; genus JBCAWW01. The sequence continues at coordinate 2,215 of CAZHOC010000974.1, forward strand.
GAGGGCAGAGTGGTAATCCTGGCGACAAAGGCTATGATCAGTTTATCGACGATTGGGTCGAAGGTAATTATTATCAATTATGGTTGATGCGGGATGCCAATGATATTCGCGATTCTATCCAATCCAAAGTAGTGTTCAAATGAGATTTCTATTAAGCATACTTCTGATTGCAGGACTGTCTTATTGGGCACAGCTTTTCCTTCCGTTTTGGATTGCCGCAGTCGTTGCTCTGGTAGTAGGCTTTTTATTGAGTCGGCGTCCTCCCAAGCGATCTTTTGGTCGCAAGAAAAAGCGGAGCTCCTTTAGCTTTTTGGCAGGCTTTATCGCCTTGGCCTTGCTGTGGGGAGGCTTGGCCTTTTTTCTCGACCATGAAAATGCCTCAATCTTAAGCACTAAGCTTTCTCAGTACTTACTTAAAGCAGATAGCGGTCCTATGGCAGGTCCTTATCCATTGGTAGCGATGACAGCCATTATAGGAGGCTTGATAGGAGGCTTTGGTGCCATGACAGGCAATCTCCTTGGCCTAGCAGTCAAATCTTAGGACTGAAATGCTAGGGCCTTGGCCAAATTCAACCTAAAGTCGTCTCGACCTTTGCGTAGTTTGATTTTGTTTTCTTTCAGAAAACGACTGAGTCCAGAGTCTCCTCCCAGTGCGTTGAGCAAATCCTTTTTGTTTTTGATTTGGTAGACGACTCCACCTTCGATCAAATAGTAAATCGTTTTGCGATCAAACTTTTGCAAGGTGCCTTCAAGGGTGTCTACATCCTTCGAAAGGACCTTCCGATGTTTGATTAAGAGATGGCGTTCGCCATGGCGGAAAAACTCTTCATAGATACCACCGGGAAGCCCTT
>CAZHOC010000975.1:0-3064 GCA_964534295.1 uncultured Bacteroidia bacterium
GTCTTTCGTAGTCTAATATTCCTTTCAGCACGGCTTTTTCATTTAAAATGATTTAGGTCTATGGAAAAACTAAGGCAAAATTCAGCGGGGATCGATATTGGTTCAAAAAAGATTTTTATTGGAATCGAATCAGGTCCTGTCCGCTCTTTTGAAACATTCACCGAAGATTTTCATGCTGCCAAGGACTATCTTCTCTCTAAAGGAGTAAAGACTGTTGCAATGGAAGCCACCGGAGTTTACTGGGTCATTCTTTATGAGATATTGGAAAGTGCTGGTCTTGATGTTTGGTTGGTAGATGGTCGGCAGACTAAACAAGTGCCAGGCAGAAAAACCGATGTTAAGGACTGCCAGTGGATACAGCAACTTCATAGTTATGGATTACTTAACCGCTGTTTTATTCCTGATGATGAAGTCAAACAGGTTAGGTCTTATCAACGCATGAGAGAAGATCATATTCGCAGTGCAGCTATGCATATCAATCATATGCAAAAGGCGCTCACCGAGATGAATATTCGATTAAAGGAGGTCCTCAGCCAGATTCATGGAGCTAGTGGTTTGGCAGTGATTAAAGCAATACTAGATGGAGAAAGAAGCCCTAAAAAGCTGCTATCACTCTGCCATGGTAGTATTAGGCGAACTAAGGCCAATGAGGTCACCAAAGCGTTGAATGGTCACTATACAGAATCTGGTCTTTTTGCTTTAAGGCAAGCTTACCAAGGCTATCAGCTTTATCAACAGCAGATCACAGCTTGTGATGATCAATTACAGAAGGTTATGGAAAAGTTGAACCGTTTTAATCAGGATAATGAGGCTAAAAAAGATATTACTTCAGTGAAAGGGCGTAAACCAATCAGGCATAATAAACCTGATGTTGATCACTTGGGAGGTCATCTGTTGAAGATATTCTCAGGAACTGATGCTACCCAAATCCCTGGTATCACCGATTACTCCTGGTTACAACTTTATTCTGAGTTAGGAAAAGACCTGAACAACTGGCCATCAGAGAAGCATTTTACATCTTGGTTGGGACTGGCTCCTGGTCAACATCAATCTGGAAAAACTAATAAGAGTCGTAACAAGAAATATCGGCCAAAGGCTGGGCAAATCTTCAGACAAATCGCCCAAAGCCTCATCGAAAGTAAAAAGATAGCACTAGGCGCCTTTGGGCGCAAACTCAAAGCCAAACGAGGGCCAGGTATTGCAGTGAAGGCAACTGCCAGAAAACTAGCTGTGACCTACTACAGACTAATGGTCCATGGTGGGGACTTTGTGGAAAAAGGAATCAAACAATACCAAGAACAAGTTCAAATGCAAAAAGAACGATGGATACATAAATCGGCTAAAGAACTCGGATATCAACTTATTGAAAATCAAACATATAAGTCTATTACGTCATAAGCAGAACGAAGGACGAAGCAATCCCCTCGTCTGATTCGTAAAGCCACCAGGAGACTCCTTCTCCCGATAACTATCGGGATCTGAGTGACGTTTCACTTGATTGATTGCCCTTAATCCGTAGCCAACCGCAATTCCCCTAACTAAGTCATCCTATGTTTGGTAGGTATTATTTAGCCGGAATAATATTTTGTTGTATTGAGATAGCAGAAGAAGAGAAGGGTATTGAGATTATGCAAAGTCATAGATCGTTAGAGATCGTTCGGAATGCTAATCTCCCTTCTCTCTGTTTAGCACTTTGAACAGTTCATTAGGCCTTAGAGAGCCTGCAGAAAGGATTGATAAAGGGTAAACAGTTTTTCTTCTACGTATCAAACTTCAAAATAAAAGTAAGATGAATCAGGTATCAGACCAAGTAGTTTATGTAGGGATTGACGTGTCAAAGTTGAGTTTTGACACAGGCTCAGTAAAAGGCAAGAGTAGTGTTTACAAGAACTCTTTACAAGGTTTTAAAGCCTTTGTGAAAGGTCTTAATCCAGGCACTGTTTGTGTTATGGAGGCGACAGGTCCCTATTACTTGAAGCTTGCTTTTTATCTGCATGATCATGGTGTCGATGTGAGTGTGGTCAACCCATTGGTGATCAAACGCTTTGCCCAGATGCGTATGATGAAGGCTAAGACAGACAAGGCAGATGCGAAGTTAATTGCTCTATATGCAGAAAAAGAGACACCTAAGCTATGGCAGCCTCCTAAAGCTGAGCTATTGGAGATTAGACAGGATCGAATGGCCTTAGAAGGCTTGATCAAGCAAAGGCAGATTACTACAGGTCAGTTAGAGTCTGTTCAGGTTCAGCCAGTTGAAAGCAGGGATGTTCTTAAGGCACTCAAAAGTGTCCTAAAGGCCATAGAAAAGCAGATAAACAAGCTGGAAGAGGCGATCTTATCAAAGGTAACCTCCTGCTATGGTAGAGAGTACGAGCTGCTTACCAGTATCCCTGGTGTAGGCATGAAGACGGCAGTAGCCTTGTTAGTGTCAACTGGTGCTTTTACCAGCTTTGATTCCTACAAACAGGTCGCTTCTTACATTGGTATGTGTCCAAGGATATACCAGTCAGGAAGCAGTATTAAAGGCAAAGGTCATATCACCAAGATGGGTAACCCCAGGGTGAGATCTGTGCTCTATATGGCAGCTTGTTCAGCTAAGAGGTATAACCTGGCTTGTCAACAGTTATATGATAGGCTGGTACAAAAAGGGAAGGCGAAAAAGGTAGCACTTATTGCAGTAGCCAATAAACTCATCAAACAGGCCTTTGCAATAGTGAAACAGAATAATAGCTACAATCCAGAATATTATTTGGCAACAAACCCTAACAGGGCTTGACTTTTAACACAGTTCATTCCGACCGAAGCGGAGGAATCTGTGGCAACGCCACTTCACAGTATCAATTTGATTAAAAAAAGCTGGCTACCAACCGTAGAACCTGGTAAACAGGTTTGATTGTCACACTATTTTATTCTCAATTGAGAAAAAATGGGGGCTTGTATCTCCAGGTTTGCTATTATTCCACACGAAAGACTGTGACCGAAAACAAATTGTAATCAGCAGGAAACCAAAGCCCGACTGTAGGAAAGCTCTCCAAGCCAAATTGTAAAGCCTTAGAAAGAATTG